>JAGANE010000072.1 GCA_017624395.1 Clostridia bacterium | reverse complement strand
GCACCGCCGCGCGGGATCAAAAGATCCACGTAATCCACGGCTGTCATCAGCTCGTTTGCGCCTGCGCGGGTAACGTCCCCCAGCATATTGACAAAGGTTTTGGGCAAACCAACTGCGTCAAGTCCTTTGCGCAACGCTGTCACAACAGCGTAAGAGGTGCGAAACGCCTCCTTACCACCGCGCAACACGCAAACGTTTCCGCTTTTGAGTGAAAGTGCCGCCGCATCCGAGGTCACGTTGGGACGGCTTTCGTAAATGATACCCACAACGCCCATTGGAACGCGTGTTTTTTGAATAACAAGCCCATTTGGGCGTATGACGGTCTCGGTCACCTCTCCCACGGGATCGGGCAGAGCAACCACCTCGCGGATCCCCTCCGCCATGCCGTGGATACGGTCGTTTGTTAAGCGCAGGCGATCGATCATCACCTCGCTCACACTTCCCTTTGCCGCGGTAACGTCCTCAGCATTTGCCATGAGAATCTGATCTGCATCTGCCTCCAAAGCATCTGCCATGGCAAGCAATGCATCGTTTTTCTGTTTGGTATTCAGCATTGCAAGCGCGGGTGCCGCCGCCTTTGCCTGCTTTAAAATTTCAAGCGTTGTCATTTGATTTTTCCTTTATCACGTTGATTTACGGGAAAAGCGCGTTCCCACCTGTTTCCCGTCAAAAAGGTCGTACAAAAGCGATGGAGATTCCCCGTTGAGAATGACCATCTCGCACCCCGCATTCATACAAAGCTCGGCGGCGTGCAGCTTGGTTTTCATACCGCCCGTTCCAAGGGATGAGCCCTCTCCGCCTGCCAATGCAAGGATCTCCGGGGTCAGCTCGGTAACCTCGGGAATCAGTGTTGCCTTGGGATCAATATGCGGATCTGCCGTATAAAGTCCCTCAATATCCGACAAAAGGATCAATCGCTCTGCCCCCACACTGACGGCAACCATTGCAGAGAGCGTATCGTTATCTCCGACCTTGATCTCCTCGGTGGCAATAGTATCGTTTTCGTTGATGATCGGCAAAACGTCAAGCTCTAACAACCGACGCATGGTATTTTGAAAATTGAGGTAACGGTCATCGTGGCGGAAATCCGAGCCCGTGAGCAGAATTTGTGCCACGGTGTGATGGTATTCGGAAAACAGCTTATCGTAGGTGTACATCAGCTCGCACTGACCGACGGCGGCAGCCGCCTGCTTGGTGGGAATATCCCTCGGGCGCTCCTTTAAGGAAAGCTTGCCTACGCCCATACCTATGGCTCCCGATGATACAAGAATCACCTCATGGCCGCTGTTCTTCAAATCGCTCAACACGCGGCAAAGACTTTCCACACGGCGGATATTGAGGCAGCCCGTGCTATGCGCCAACGTTGAGGTTCCCACTTTTACAACCACTCTCATTTGATCAACCAATCCTTTCAGTGTCGCTTACTTTAGTATACTAATATATTATAATCAAAAAAAAGTGTTTCGTCAAGTACCATTGCAAAAAAAGAAAAAATCCTGTGCAAAAACCGAGAAAAAAGCATTAAAAATCCTTGAAAAAAGTTTTTTGTATTGCAAAAGAGGAAAAACTGTGCTATAATAGAAAAGATTGAATTTTAAGGCGGTATATGATGATTACAATTTCAAATCTTTCGTTTCACTTTGGCGGTCAGCTTCTTTTCAAGGACGTTGATCTCAAATTCACTCCCGGCAACTGCTACGGCATCATCGGTGCCAACGGCGCAGGAAAATCCACGTTTTTGAAGATTCTTTGCGGTGAGCTGGAGCCGTCCACGGGTGAGGTCTCGATTCCCGAAAGCGTGAGAATGTCGGTTTTGCGTCAGGATCACTTTGCGTTTGACGAATACTCGGTGCTTGATACGGTCATGATGGGAAATCGCAAGCTCTACGAGATCAAGGTGGAAAAGGACGCCATCTACGAAAAAGAGGAATTCAGTGAAGCCGACGGCATTCGCGCCTCGGAGCTGGAGGCGGAATTTGCTGAGCTGAACGGCTGGGAGGCAGAATCCGAAATCTCTCGCCTGATCCAAGGTCTTGGCATGACCGACGATCAGCTTTGGGATCAGATGTCCTCGCTTAAGGAAAGCGAAAAGGTCAAGGTCATGCTGGCACAAGCGCTGTACGGCAACCCCGATATTATTATGCTGGACGAGCCGACCAACGGTCTTGACATTGACGCCATCATGTGGCTGGAGGACTTTTTATCCGATTACTTTGGAACGGTTTTGGTGGTATCGCACGACCGCCATTTTCTCAATGACGTTTGCACCAACATTGTGGATATTGACTACAACGGCATTAAGATGTACGTTGGCAACTACGAATTTTGGTATGAATCCAGCCAATTGATCCAACGTATGATCAAGCAGCAAAACAAAAAGGCAGAGGAAAAAATCCGTGAACTGCAAGCCTTTATCGCACGCTTTTCGGCAAACAAATCCAAATCACGTCAGGCGACCTCACGCCGCAAGCTGCTTGACAAGCTCTCGGTGGAGGAGCTTCCCGCCTCCAGCCGCCGCTATCCCTTTATCGGCTTTGACATGGACCGCATTGCAGGCAAGGATATTCTGTTTGTCCGCGATATTTCCAAGAGTGTGGACGGCACACCGCTTCTGCAAAATGTCTCTTTTACCGTAAACAAGGAGGATAAGATCGCCTTGATCGGAAACGAAATGGCAATCACCGCCCTGTTCCGTATTCTGATGGAGGAGGACACTCCCGACAGCGGTGATTTTAAGTGGGGGGTCAGCATTTCAAAATCCTATTTCCCCCACGATAACACCTCCTATTTTAACGGCTGTACCCTGAGCATCATCGATTGGCTTGCACAATATTCCAAGGAAACCACCGAGACCTATCTGCGCGGCTTCCTTGGCAGAATGCTCTTTTCCAACGACAGCGTATTCAAGCCCGTCAATGTTCTTTCGGGTGGTGAAAAGGTGCGCTGTATGTTTGCGCGCATGATGCTGTTTGGCTCCAACTTCCTTTTGCTTGATCAACCCACCGACCATCTGGATCTGGAATCGATCAGCGCGGTCAACCACGGACTTGCCAATTTTAAGGGCAACGTCATCTTTACCTCTCACGACTATGAGCTGGTCAACACGGTTGCAAACCGCATCATCGAGATCAAGCCCGACGGCGGCATCGTTGATTTTTCGGGCACCTACGAGGAATATCTGGAAAGAAACAAGGAACAAAAAAGCTTTTAATTGATACGATACGGGGCGGCATCCACACGATGCCGCCCCGCACTGATATCAAAACAAATTGTCAGAAAAAACGTAGACGTAGATCACTTTTCCCGTGTATCCGCGCAGGTTGTAGGGATCGGATGTTACCTCAAAGCAATCCAAAATTTTTCCATCCGCACTCTGCTCCGAAAGCCACGTCTCCATTTTGTTATGCTCACTCTCGGTCAAAAGCAAAAAATATCGGTCGGTCTCCTTGTCGTCAAAGGCATTTTTTGGAAGCTGATAATTCATTTTTTTGACGCCGTCCGTCGCGCTGAAATTGACGTTTGCCGCCTGCACCTCGCCGTCCGAAAGCAGGGTGACGATCTCTGCCCACCAAAAATTTCCGTAGCCATACCGTAAGTCGCGAGCCTCCAGCTCATCCGCCACACGGTGCCAGCTGTTATTTTTTCCGTAATCGGCAGGCATTTTACCGATCACTCCGAGATTGACCAGCGATACGGCGATCATGACCGTGAGGATCAGCGCACCAAAACGCATAGCAAGTCCCTTTGCGCGGATCATTTCCCACGCTGCAAGAAAGGTGACCAGCAGCGAGCTTCCCAGCATGGGAGTCAATCGCCAATCCGCATCCCCAAGCTTTCCAAAGGTTACCGCATAGAGGATAAATGCGCTGACTGCCAAATGACCGACCAATGCCAGCTTAACGCCGCGGCTTTCGATCCGTTTCCAAAAGCCGATCAAAGCAAAAGGTAAGCCCAACAAAAGAAAGGCGAATAAAATTCGCAATACGGTAAACACGGAAGAAAGGCTGGCAAGCGGCTCCCCTGCCCGTACAGAAACGCCAAGGAGAGAAAACCAATTGTTGAAAAAGCCAAGAAAATTATCCGTCCACTTGCTCGCATCGCTATACGCCGAATACATTTCGGCATAGGATGCCTTGATGCCGCCCGTTACGGTGTCGATCAGCTTCATGCCAAGCAACGAAGAAACGCCGACAACCAGGATCAACAACAGTGCCCAAAGATTTTTGCGGGATAAAAGCGGTGTTTCTACGTCAAAAAATCGCTCGGCAAGCAAGCCCGCCAACAACGGAAGTGTCAGGCAGACCAGCGTCTGCAGACCGTCCAATGCGGCAAGCACGGAAAAGACGCAAAGACACGCAAGATAGATAAAGTCGCGCGGGCGACGACGGGAAAGTCCTTGTAGGATCCCCCCCTCCCGTAAAAGCCGCGCCGCAAGTCCAAACCCGACGCAAAAGAACAAAATTCCGAGATTATAATAAAAGATATGCTCCCACATGATCTCTCGCAGCTTGGCGCTGGACGAAAGGACCAGTATTGCAACCGACGTCAGGGCAGCGGAACGGTAGCGATCAAGCCCCATGCCCGTGGCAAACCAAAACAGCGCTGCCGCCATCAATAAAACAAACAGCGTCAGACCGCCAATTTGTGCCGCCATGGAATAACCAAACATGGCAAGAAACGGATAAAAGATCTGATTTCCACCAATCGATATGATCGCCGCATAGGTAAAGCCGGGGCTGACAAGCTCCCCTGTTTGATAGTATTCATATGCCCATAAAAGCGAATCTGTGGTA
Organism: Clostridia bacterium; assembly: GCA_017624395.1. Classification (GTDB taxonomy): domain Bacteria; phylum Bacillota; class Clostridia; order Oscillospirales; family CAG-272; genus UMGS1865. Next base: position 6,796 of record JAGANE010000072.1, on the reverse strand, counting down.
TCTGATGTCATATATCCCTCGGCAGGACCTAACACGTAGTAAAGCACGGGGATCACACCCACGGCAAGAATCAGTATCGGAAATACAATGGAGCAGATCGCACAAAGTCGCCTATTGCTTTTCAGACGATAAAAGCATTCAACGATCCTCATTCTCTTTTTTCACCTCGTGATATTCGTTTTCGGTATTGACCTCCCAAACGGCTTGCTTATCCCGCACGCCCCGTTCAAGCGCGCGCACCGCCTCAATCGCAGAAAGCATGGAATGATCCATGTTATTATATTTATGCTGACCGTTACGTCCGATGCACCAAAGATTGGAAATATCCGAAAGATACTTGCGGACGGTATCAAATTCCGAATAGGTATCAAAATATGCGGGATATGCCTTTTTGACCTTGACACGAACCGCATCAAGAACGTCGTCCTCATTGATGATTCCAATGGTGGCAAGCTCACGCTTGGCAAACGCGATAAAGTCGGCGTCGCTCATTTGCCAATGCTCGTCCCCTTCATTGCAAAAATATTCCAACCCGATCCAAACCGTGTTTTCGGGATCCTTAAGCATATAAGGAGACCAATTGTTAAAGATCTGCAGGCGCCCCAAGCGCACCTCCCGATCCTGAATATAGATCCAACAATCGGGAACGATATTCCCTACCGTTTTGAGCTTGGTCTGATTTTTGAGATTCAATTTGTTGACCAAAAGCCCCACCGTCATAAAATCACGGTACGGAAGTCCCTCGGCTATACGTCGGACATCGGCGGGGGAAGTCTCTCCCATTCCCGCAATCAGATCCTTGATCGGCATGGTAGAAAAGAATTCCTCCCCCGTATAGGTCACCTCCTTGCCGTCCTGCAATGCAGTTACGCCAAGCACACGGTCCCCTTCTGTGTTGATCCTGATTACCTTTGCGCCCTTTATCACGCGACCTCCCATGCGGAGGATCTCGGATTCCATGGTCTCATAAAGCTGACCCGGTCCCTTTTTGGGATAATGATACTGTTCAATGAGAGAGGTCTCAACACGCGCCCCCTCCTTACGGAATGGCTTGAGCAGCATATTTCCCACAGCCTTCCAAAGAGAAAGTCCCTTGACACGCTGAGCGCCCCAATCGGCGGAAATATACTTTGGATCACGTCCCCAAACCTTTTCGGTATAATCCTCAAAAAACATTTCGTACAAGGGCTTACCAAAGCGGTTAATGTAAAAATTACTGAGGGAATCCTCCTCTTTTTTGGCAATTGACGACCAAACGTAGCCAAAGCCCGCCTTGACGGTGCGAACAAATCCCATGTTTCGGAAGGTCTCCCACTTCAGAGAGATGGGATAATCAAAGAATTTTTTGAGATAATAGATTCGTGAAACGCGGCGGCGCACCAGCATGACGCGATCCTCAACCTCTGGGTCAGGTCCGTTTGCTGCCAGCGGCTTTTCCTCCTGCAAGCGCAGATCGTCCCAAGCAGGCGATCCTTGGAGCGGCATCAGCTCTCTCCAAAGCGCATTGACCTCTGCATTTTTGGTAAAAAAGCGATGACCGCCAATGTCCATACGGTTGCCGTTATGCTCCACCGTGCGTGAAATTCCGCCAACAAAGCTCTCCTCCTCCAAAATGACGGGAAGATAGTCGGTCTCCTTTAATAAGCAGTAGGCAGCCGTCAATCCCGCAGGTCCTGCCCCAATAATGATGACCGTTTTTTTGGTTTGTTCCATATTGCAATATCTCCGTTCCCCCCAAATACGAGGGCTTTATTTTCCATGATATACAAATATTTTTCTGCCAAGATAGTTCCAGATCAAAACAACACCCTTTACAAAAAGGTTTAACACCAAGTACCAAAGTCCCTCGGTGCTGACAAAAAGCATTCCAAAATGCATCAACCCCTCGGTAAGTCCCAGCCCGATCAATCCAACCGCGGCATAGGTCAAAAATGCAAATATACCGCGACTTTTTTGCTTTTGCTCTCCCGTGGTAAACACAAACAGCATTGATAAGAGATAATTGACAAGCAAGCCGATCGCAAATCCCGCAGCCACCGAAATTGCCAACGGAATTCCCGTATTTTGACCGTCAAAAAGGAATTCGGTCACCGCCCAAAGCACGCCCATATCGACCAAAGCAGAAAAACCGCCAACTATGGCGTAACGCAAAAACTCAAACAGAGTTCTTTTCAAATTCCGATTTTTCAAGTTTTTTCTCCGATCTGTTAATATATATTTCTATTATACATGACAATTGTTTTTTTGTCAAGAAAAAGATCAAAACAAGGTTAGATTCGCATATAAAAAATCAACCGCAAGGCGATTTACGTACCATGCGGTTGATTTTTTTAAAAATGTTTATGATTTTCCGAGCGTTACCGTAACGGTGACAGCCTCTCCGTTTCTCCATACGGTGATACGAAGTCGGTCACCCACCTTGTGTCCATAAAGGATCTTACGCAGCTCCTCCTGATTTTTGATGGGTTCTCCGTCCGCCTCAATAATAATATCACCGGGCTGTAAAAGTCCGTTTGCCGCCCCCTTCTCATCCACGGTGCTGATAAACACACCGCTTTTTTCCGCCGTGTGCTTGTATCCCTTTGCATCGTAATACGCATCACCCTTTTGAATATCACTCACACCGATTCCAATGGTGGGACGTACCTTTGAAATAGAGGATTGGATCCCGCTTGCACTGCCCGTATCAACGATGGTATTGAGGATCTCCATCGCACCGTTGATCGGGATCGCAAAGCCGATCCCCTCGTAATCCGAAAGCTTTCTCGTCACAATGCCGATGACCTCGCCGCGTGCATTGCACAACGGACCGCCCGAATTTCCAGGATTAACGGGTGCATCGGTTTGGATCATGGTCAATTCCTCAATCGTTCCCGTCCCCGTTACCGTAACCTCACGGTTGAGCGCCGAAATGATTCCCTGCGTGGTCGTCCAAGCGGCATCGGTTCCCGACGGATTTCCAATGGCAATGGCAAGCTCTCCGACACGAAGTGCATCGGAATTTCCCACCGAAACCGTGGGAAAGCCACTTCCCTCCACCTTCAGAACCGCAAGATCATCGGGTACGCTGTAATCAATCAGCTTTGCCCCCAAAACCTGCCCCGAATAAAGCGTGACCGAAATTTCGGTTTTATCCTGCACCACGTGATAATTGGTGGCGATATAGCCGTTGGAGCGAATGAAAAAGCCTGTTCCGTAGCCATAAGAGGAGGAACCTGTGGCATAAATCAAAACCGTTGCGGGAGAAACCGCCTCCGAAACCTCGGCAACCGTCATATTCTGTTCAACGTCAACGTCATACCAAATCAAAACGCCGATCAAAAGTGCCAAGCAAACGGCAAAAACCGCCGTCATAACCAAGGCATAAACCAACGCTCCGCTACGCTTTTTCTGCTTTGCACGCTCATTTTCGTAGGCACATTGTGCCCCGTAATTCCATTGATAACGGTAGTCGTTTGGAGCTTGCTCGCTCATTTCTTGTTTTTCATGCTCCGACATACAAGCCGCTCCTTTCTTAAAAAAGCTTATTGAAAATAAAATACGATGATAGTATATGGATCAAACCGACATTTATCCTTCTTTTTCAAGAGGAAGCGTGAAGAAAAATTCGCAATTTTCCCCCTCCATACTTTCTGCCCATATCCTCTCTCCGTGTGCAGCAAGGATCGCTTGAGAAATAGCCAAGCCAAGTCCCGTACCCTCAGTCTTACCATGCGCTCCACGGTAAAAGCGGTCAAACACACGATGCAGATCCTCCTTGGAAAGTCCCGATCCCTCATTATAAACCGCAACACAAAGCTTTTGATCTGCGGTTTCGGTCAATTGGACGCGGAGGCAGCCTCCGTCCCGCGAAAATTTGACAGCATTCTGACAGATATTATAAAGCACCTGATAAATTGCATCTCTGTCCGCACGCACTGTCATACGGTCACGGTCACACAAAAACGCTACGTTAAGGTGCTTTTCATTGATTCCTTGCTCTAAGGAAATCAAGATCAAGCGCGCAACTTCGCAAATATCAAACGGCTCAAACCGAAATTCACGCTTTCCCGTTTGAATACGCGATAGCTCCAGCAAGGAGGTCACAAGGCGTGACAAACGCTTGATCTCCACCGATACCGTTTCCAGATAGCGGTCGCGTTCCTTCTCTCCAATGACACCCTCCCGAATTGCATCGATAAATCCTGCAATGCTCGTCATAGGGGTGCGAAGATCATGCGAGAGATCGGAAAGAAAGGCATTGCGTGTATGTTCAAGCTGCTCCAAAGACTCTGCCATGCGGTTAAAAGCCTTTTCCAAATCCGCAATCTCATCGTTACCCCGTACACTGACACGGGCTTTGAGATCCCCTTTGGCAAGACGGTTTGCCGCATTACCAATCCTGTGCAGGCGCGCGGTTGTTTGAAGCGTCACCGCACCCACGGCAAAAGCTCCCAACAGCAACATCAGGATTGCAATCACCGCCGTGCTTGCCGTCAAAGCCCCTGCCCACCAAAGCAGCAGAAGCCCTACGGCAAAAACCGCCGTCAATACAATTGTATATTTTATGATAACCCTTTTGAACATTGTTGTTCTCCCTCAAAGGCGAGGTCTTATGTAATCGATTGTTTAGCTCAAAAGCTCAAATTTATAGCCAACGCCCCAAACGGTTTTGAGGATCCATTTGTCGGAAACGCCCTCCAGCTTTTCACGCAGGCGCTTGACGTGAACGTCCACCGTACGCGAGTCACCGAGATAATCAAAGCCCCAAACCTTGTCCAAAAGCTGATCACGCGTGAACACGCGATTGTAATTGGAGGCAAGGAAATACAAAAGCTCCAATTCCTTGGGAGGAATGTCCACCGATTTTCCACGCAGCTTCAGCTCGTACTTTTGCAGGCTGATCTCAATATTTTCAAATTTGATAACTTCCTCATCATTTTGATGTGCGTGCGTCTGACAACGGCGCAGAACCGCCTTGACGCGTGCAGAAAGCTCCTTCATATCAAACGGCTTTACCACAAAATCGTCGGCACCAAGCTCTAACCCCAGCACCTTGTCAAACACCTCGCCCTTTGCGGTGATCATGATCACAGGCTTGGAGGAAAGCTCGCGGATCTCGCGACAAACCTGCCACCCCTCCTTTTTGGGAAGCATGATGTCAAGCAGGACGAGATCAGGCTCAAACATTTTAAAATAACTCAAGCCTTCCACACCGTCGGAAGCAAGCTTGACATCGTAGCCCTCGTTTTCAAAATATATTTTGAGAAGGTCGCTGATGTTGGGATCGTCATCAATTACAATAATTTTCGTATCGGTCATTTTGTTATCCTTTCTGTCTTTGTTAACAAACTAATTATAAAGTATGAATAAGTTGACAATGTGATGGATATATGAATTTTTGGACGCGCATGGAAAATAAGGAATATTGATGTAAAAAGGCATCCAAAAACAAATCCATACTATTATAACACAAAATTGAACGAATTGCAAATGATTTTGAAATATTTTTTGGATTTTTTTTGGAATTTTTTTGCTATTTTCAAGAACAAATATTTTCTCATATATATCATACGCAGTTTTATGAACTGAACATGAATAAATCAACAAAAAAATGTGAAAGAGAAACAGATAAAAAAACAAAGTGTTCTGAAATATGACGTCAAACATTTTTTCACCTTCCGCAAAACAGTTTTTTGCATGGAATTGACAAAAACGTAAATATATGATATAATACGGTATATTTAAGAATCAAATCCATTGCAAGGAGAATTACGATGTCAACCGTGCTTTTGCGTCCATATAACCTTCTTTGCGAATATGCAGCATTCCCAACCCGAGTGGATACACAGCATCCGCATTTTTCGTGGCAGGTGCAAAGCACTCAACGAGGAGGAAAGCAGAGCGCCTATCGGATTATGATCGCCACTCAAAAGGAATTGCTACGTCGGGAGGAGCCCGACGTTTGGGACAGTGGAAAGATTGTTTCAAAGCAGCTTTTAAACAATCCGTGCGACACCGCCGCGCTATCTGCCGACACGCAGTTTTATTGGTGCGTCAAAATTTGGGATCAGCTTGATCGGGAAAGCGCATGGAGCGACATTGCAAGCTTTTGCACGGGACTCATGGATACAATTGCTTGGAACGCGGAATGGATCGCCGCTCCCGAAGTAAAAAGGGGCGCTGCCCCGTTGTTCCGTAAGGATTTTGATTTGGAGCGTCCTCTCCGCCGCGCCACTGCGTATATCTGCGGTCTTGGCTACTATGAGCTGACCGTCAACGGACAAGACGCTAACGACGGGGTGCTTTCTCCTGCCTTTACCGACTACACCAAGCAGGTCTTATATAACAGCGCTGACGTAACGCAGCTGCTTCATGTCGGCAAAAATACAATCGGCGTCATGCTTGGAGACGGCTGGCATGGCAACGGACATTGGGCATTGCGCGATCATACCGAGCGTTGGCTCTCTCCCCCTAAGCTTTTGTTCCGTTTGGAATTGGTATTTGAGGACGGAACGAGATCAGCAATCGTTAGCGGTGAGAGTGACGGTTGGTTCACCGCGCCCTCCCCGATTACGGAAAACAATCTTTATGACGGAGAGACCTACGACGCGCGCATGGAAAAGAAGGGCTGGAACTCACCCGATTTTTTGATAGATGACGACTGGAAACCTGCCGTAAGGACCGAGGCTCCGCTCGGCAAAATCGTTGCTCAAACCATGGAACCGATCAAAGTGATCAGTACGCGCGAGCCTATCGCTCTCACCTCTCCCAAGGAAAACATCTACGTCTGCGACTTTGGACAGAACTTTGCGGG
>JAGANE010000071.1 GCA_017624395.1 Clostridia bacterium | reverse complement strand
CAAACACTTTCTTGTTCGGTTGGCTGTACCCCTTGTCTTTGGCTATTCTCCTCATTGAGAAGATAATCCATGGAGCATTCAAACAGCTTTCCCATTTTGATCAGCTTATCTGTCTCGGGATATGCAATATCCGATTCCCATTTACTGACCGACTGACGGGAAACGCCCAAAATATCGGCAAGCTGCTCCTGTGTGTAGTTGTATTCCTTTCTAAGCCTTGATAGCTTTTCGCCAAGTGTCATATTGTTCCTCCTGATATTTTCTAACGCTGCGTTGCCACTATTGTAGCATACAAGGGAAAAACATACCACCAATTCGGCGTTTCTTTTTGTAAACCTTGGGTTGCAATCGCTTTTTCTATCAGTTATCCGACATGGATCGGTCGATCAGGTGTACAGGATCCTGCTCAAGACTTGTGCGATGCCTTTCGCGCTTTCGCTCGGCAAGCGTCTTTCCGCTTTGCTCCACGCGCACACGCCCCCAAGATCCGCACAACAACAAAAGCCGTTTCATGCGGCGCACCATGTACTCGTTTTCCACGTACATCACCGCTTTTTCATCGGTTTTTCCCAAACCAAATGCGCCAAATCCCAACCGCTTGAGCGACGACGGCACTATGATCTCCTTAAGGCGCGGTGTTTTGGCAAAAGCCGATGCATCAATACGTGTCACACCGTGCTCCAGCGTGACCGACGACAGCCGCGCACACCCCAAAAAGGCTTTTTTCCCGATCCGTTGGATCTGCGAAGGAACTGTTATCTCCAAAAGCGCCGAGCACTCACGAAAGGTTCCCTTTGCGATCTCCGTCCAAAGAGGTGACAGAGTAACATCGGAAAGCGAAATACAGCCGCGGAACAGATCCGCTGCCGTAGCATCCATCCCCGCCTCCATCTCTACGCGTGCAAGCTCGGTACACCCGGCAAAGGCAGCTCTGCCCAAGGTCTGAATGGAGGACGGAAGCGTCAGGCTCCGCAACGAGGTACAACCACAAAAGGCTTCTTCACCGATCTTACGAAGCTCCTGACCAAACGTAACGTCGGTCAGCATACGACAATCCGCAAAGGTGCGCGCCCCGATCAGCGAGATCATCTGCATATTTTCCACTGTTTGCAGACGTCTGCAGCCCGAAAAAGCACCGTTGGCAAGCCCCACGCTCGTGTTGCTTGGCAAGGTGATTTTTTTCAAGCGCTTGCATTTTGCAAAAGCGTCGGTTTTGATTGCCGAAGCTGAGTCGGGCAGAAGAACCTCCTCCAAACGTTTTTTTCGGTAAAAGGCACGCTTTCCAACGGCAATAAAATCCACCTCGGTCAAATCGGCAATTTCTCCACGGAAGCGGCAGCGCAAAAGCTGCCATTTTTTGATCTTTGCATCTGTCGTTTTCATTGGTAAACCTCTTTTATCATAACATTAGTCCGTTAAAATCCTCGGTCACGAGAGATGCCTCCAGGCAGGTCGTCCCCTCTCCATTGACGGTACGGAAGTAATATCCCCCCTCGCGTGCAGCACGATAAACCTTGAGCGTGTTTCCGTACGCCGCCTCATGCAAAAAGGAGAGGGTTAGCCCAATCACCCGTTTGCGATGAATATCGGGGGTAAAATCGCAAAGCATATCAGGGTAATGCGTATTGTTCATATGCCCGTTGTAGTCAATATCCGAATACACGATCTTGCGGTCTCCCACGTACTTCATCAAAGACATTGCAGGCAGGCGCACGCGGACCGCCATTTCCTGCCCCAAGGGAAGCTCGGGCTCAATTTGATAGGGGAACGCGGTGGATGGCAACAGCTTTTTGTCACAAAGATCCAACAACGCCCAAACCGAAAACGCCTCGGCAATCACAGTATCTTGGCGTAAAATGCGAAAGCATCGGTGAAAGCTCATCCCTCGGCTCTCGCACACCCAAGTCTCAACGTCAATTTCCTCATACGCATACATCGGCTCGTAGATGCGAATGGCAATGCGGCTCAATATAAAAGCAAGCTTTTTTTGGTCGCGAAGATCGTCCAGACTCATACCGCAGGAGCGCAGGTGTAAATTGGCAGTCTCCTGCATATAAGCAAGCACCCTGGAAGGGGAAACCATGCGATTTGCATCGGTATCATGCCATTTGATTTTATAATGCTCAATATATTTCAAGAAAAAACCTTCCTTCTATAAAAGCTTTGATCAGCTTTAAAAAATATATGATCCCCAAAATCAAGCGAGGGAAAACCTCGTACCGAAGTCTCCCCTCACCGTCCTCAGAACGCCGAGCCGCACACCATTGTATGCGGCTCTTTGTTCAATTCAAATTATTTGTTTTCTTTTGTTTCCTCATCGGAATCTGCTTCTTCGGTAGCTTCTTCCTCTGCGGGAACTTCTTCAGCAGGAGCTTCCTCGGTGGTTGCTTCCTCTGCGGGAGCCTCCTCAGCGGTTGCCTCTTCTGCGGGAGCTTCCTCGGTGGTTGCTTCCTCTGCAGGAGCTTCCTCAGTGGTTGCTTCCTCTGCAGGAGCCTCCTCTGCGGTTGCTTCTTCTGCAGGTGCTTCCTCAGCGGTTGCTTCTTCAACAGGAGCTTCCTCGGTGGTTGCTTCCTCTGCAGGAGTTTCCTCAGCGGTTGCTTCTTCTGCAGGTGCTTCCTCTGCGGTTGCTTCTTCAACAGGAGCTTCCTCTGCGGTTGCTTCTTCTACGGGAGCCTCCTCAGCGGTTGCTTCTTCTACGGGAGTTTCCTCAGCGGTTGCTTCTTCTGCAGGTGCCTCCTCGGTGGTTGCTTCTTCTGCAGGTGCTTCCTCAGCGGTTGTTTCCTCTGCAACAATTGCCTCAGCAATCACAGCATTCTCAGCCGTAACTTCTTCGGTTGCTTCTTCGGTTGCTTCTTCGGTTGCTTCTTCGGTTGCTTCTTCGGAAGTTTCCTCGGTAGCTTCTTCGGTGGCTTCTTCCGCAGTCTCCTCGGGGAGTTCTTCCTTTTCTACTTCGGTAAAGCCATAATCAGCAGGATCATCGCTCTTACCAAACAGGTGCAGTATCTTGAGCCACAATGCAGCAAGTGCCAGGCAGAGACCAAAGAACAGACTTACGATCCATACGATAAAGCGAACCAGGAACATCGGCTTCTTCCACTTGCCCGTGATGTGCAGGACGTAGAGGAGAGCGATGATTGCGATCAGGAGCAGGATTGCAAGCAGGATCCACAGCCACAACAAAGATGCAGCAGATTCGATCAACGAGAAGGTTGCAAAGCGGATCGAGCCGAACAGTGCGGCAGACCAACCGTTGAACTTCACGTTTTCATCCTCGCTCATGGGATCGCCCGAGCCGGTAAACAGCTTGCCGTTGAAGATATTGAGAATCGAGAATCCAACTTCTTTGAGCGTGTAGGTAACAGTCTTGTCGCCGTCCAGCAGGAACGCATAGGTAAGAACCTTGTCGTTGCCCTGTGCAACGGTAGAAACCAATGTGCAGAAATCAGAGATCGACTCCAGCTTGTAGCCGTTTTGAACGGTTACGGTAAAGGTAATGGTATCGCCGTAAGTACCCGTACCTGCGGTACCGTTGATGGTGTAGGTATAGGTCTTTGCGGTGTAAACGGCGGTTACAGTCACTGCAGATGCAGGCATGGTAAACTTGCCGTTGGTCACGGTTACGGTCTCACCGTTGGGCTTGGTAACCACAATGGTTGCATCGTATCCGGTCTTATCGGTAACGGTCACGGTCACATCCTCGCCGGCAGCCGCCTCGGTCTTATCCACGGTGACGTTCTGATCTGCAACGATCGGATACTTCACATCGGAGTAAACAGCGGTCAGCGTAATGGTAACCTCATTGCTTGCGTTGGGGGCGGAAATGGACTTGATGGTCCACTTGGACATACCCTCAAGCAGTGCGGGCAGGGGCAGAGTATCCTGAGTGGGATACTTTTCGATGGTTACGTTGGTCAGAGCAGAACCGATTGCGGCGCCCTTTTCGTCCACAAACTTAACGGTGTAGTTGATTGCCTTCCAGTTTGCAAAGACGTAAATGTTGTTCTTGCCAAGATCGTTGGGGTCAAATGTCGACCAAGTAACGTCTGCAACGTTCTTGCTGTAGCCCTTGGAGGCAGCAGCAGCAATGGTTGCCATCTTATCGGCAGGCACTGCGGGCAGCGTAAAGCTGTTAATGTCCAAGCCTCTCTTGCTGTACTCGTAGGTATAAGCAAGCGTCGGGGTTCCATTATTGTTGTAGATGAAGTAGATGTAGAACTTTGCGCCTTCCAGAACAACGTCGATCACAGCGTCCTCTGCAGGCATGGTAAAGGTGGTCTGGTTCTTGATCGAAGCACCGTTATACTTGATGTCAACGATGTTGTAATCGTCAATACCATCAAATGCCAGATCGATCACAGCGCCTGCGGGGAAGTACACACGCACACCTGCAGTCTCGCCCTTCAGGCTACCGCCGGAGATTGCAATACCGTCCTCATCGGCAAAGTTTACGACCAGCTCATACTCGTTTGCAATAACAAAGTCAGAGAAGTGAACAGCCTCAAACTTCACAAGTCCATTCTTAACGACCTCGGTATCAACACTCTCACGCGCACCATCAACCATCGTGTAAACGTTGGTGACCTTGTTCAGCTCTGCAGCTGCAAAGGGAACGGTGATCGCAATGGCATCGTCAAATGCCTTCTTGGTGCCATCGGCAGTAATGTCAAATGCATAGAATTCCACGCCGTTGACCTTGCCGTAAATGGTGTTTGCAAAGGAATCGGGTGCCGTGGTGCCAAGCTGTGCGTAGTCAAATACGACCTCGTTTGCACCTGCGGTGTAGAGAGAAGCAAGCGTTGCATCGTTGAATACGAGGAAGTCAAAGTCGCCGTCCTCAATGTAAACGGTAAGAGAAACCTCATCAACGGTTGCACGGTTGAGCAGCCCTGCGTTGTCAAGATTGAGCTTAAACGCAGTGGGCAGACCGCCGTGAATGATCAATCTGTACGCACCGTTGATTTCCTCAACGCTGTATTTGATGTTAGGATCGTCAAATCCAAGGAAGTAGATGGCATTCCAGCCAGCCACAAGCGTGGTATCCTCATCGAAGGATGCGTCAAGTCCCATTTCGCGGGAAATATCCAGCTCACCGCCGTCCCAAGTCCAAACGGTGCTGAAATCTCTGTGAATGTTGGCGTTGCCCTCGGGCTGAACCAGCATTTCCTCGATCTGCGCGATCAGTGCAAGATACTTGCCGTCCTCGGCATTCAGCTTACCGCCCTTCGGAACCATGATGGTACCCAGCGTGTTGCCATCGGCATCCTCAAAGGTCAGTTCAACCGAGTTCAGGTCTGCATAAACCGTAGTATCGGCAGCAGGCATCGTATCGATCTGCTCGCCTTCTGCAGTATACCAGCCGGTAAACTCATAGCCAATCAGATCGGAATTGTTCTTAAAGATGTTCAGATCTGTGCCAACAGGAACGATTGCGGTGAACAGAGGAGTACCCTCGTTGTTCACGTCATCGCGGGAACGGTAGGTAATGCGATAGAGATTTTGGAAACGAAGTGCAACAGAAACCTCGGTGGTGATAGTGTTGCCGGTGATGCGATCCATGAGGAAATCCACCACGGAATCGGCTGCGGGAACGTCTACCTTGGAAAGCAGCTTATCAACAACCTTTTGAGCAAGCGCTCTGGGATTGTAGGTAAAGCTATTGTTTGCAGAGAATACACCGTTGCCCTTGTATGCATCGGAGATCGACGCATTCATCAGAGCATCGGGAAGCAGCTGCAGCTTTGCAATTACGTAATTAACTACCTTATTATATTTACCCTCATAATCGGCAGCCTTTTCCACTGCTGTGGCATAAAGCTCGTCAATGGTGTAGTCATTGAGAATGCCACGAATATCCTTGCCGATCTTTGCGGAAACCTTTTCAATCACCGCATCGATCAGGTCAACGTCCTCGGCTCTTTCAAGGATCTCCGCAACCGAGATCTCGCTGACGTCAACGCCAAGCTTGCTCTCAACTGCGTTCAGGATCTTTTCAACAGCAGCAATCTTTTCTGCCTTGTTTACAAGATTGTCTGTCTTAATTGCCAAAGACTCGGCAATTGCCAGAACGTCACGTCCCGTCTTTGCTTCGATCTTTGCGCATACGTTTTCAATAGAGAAATTGGAATTGAGCGCGATATCAACGATATCGTCAATGCTCATGTCGGAGAGCGAGGTGCCAAGCTTAGCATCTACCTTGTTCAGAATGGTCTGTACAAAGCCAATGTTGGTCAGAGTATCCAACAGCGCGGAAGGATCTACCGACTCAAGAATTGCCAACAGGTCACCGTAGGTCAGCTCCTGCTCAAGGAATGCGATTGCCTCGTTACCGCTCATATCGGTTACGCTCATAATCTTTTGCTTAAGATCGTCGCTGAGGTTATCGTAATTCAGAACAGTTGCGTAAATGGAGGTCACAACTGCGGGGATGTTGAGATCGATCACAATGGAATCCGCAGAAACTTCCAATTTATTAATATAAGTATTCAAAAGAGCCTGCAACTTAGCAGCTGCATTCTTCAAAAGCGACAGATCACCGTCGATCACAAGATCAAAGGTTACGCTCTTGCTCTTTTTGGTCGTGGTACCGTCAACGGTGTAATCAAGGTCAACGGTGAGGGAGAATACCTTATTGCCCTCCAGGTTTGCAATTTCGTCAAGGGTAGGGATCAGATCCTTCAGCACCTTTACGATCTCGCTTGCGTCGACCGTCAGATAACCGTCAGCATCCTCAAGTGCTACGTTAAAGCCGTTGAGTGCAACGCCATCAACGTTTGCAAGCACGTGGTCAAGCACCATGCGAAGAACCGGAACAACCTTTTCCTTAACGTCAATCCGCTTTACAATATCCAACAGCTCATTGCTGTCAAGCTCTGCAAACAGCGTATCCATGCCGATGATGTCAATCATCTTGCCAAGGTCTACCTTGCCAAACAGCTTATCAAAGTCAACCACCTCGCTCATCTGTTCGGTGGGGATCTTCTTGATGGTTGCAACCAGATCGATGTCGGAGATCAATCCGCTGATATCGATGTAATTCTTGGCAACGGCATAGCCGCCAACCAACTCAACTGCCTTGTCAAGACCGATCAAGCGGAATGCCTCGATCTCATCAACGTACTCCATCAGCACAGAATCATCCAAAGCCAAAAGTGCGTTCTTTGCAGCCTCAATATCAATAACGTCCTCAATTGCCAGCTTGTCGTTTTCAACAAGTGCCTTCACCTTTTCGGTGTCAACAACGTCCTCGGCGAAGATAATATCATTTGTAATGTAAGTCTTTACCGCCTCGGTATTGATGATAGACTCGATATCGGAAATATTGTCAACCGCGATCTCGGCAAGACCCGCCTTGTCTACAAGGTTGTTGCCCAAAAGGTCATCAACCGTCAACACCTCATCCTGTACCAACTTAACAGCATCGATGGCAGTGATGACAGATCCGGTCAGTGTCACGTAGCCAACCAAAATAGCAGGATCTACGTTTTCGTTCAAGTATGTAATCGTTGCACTCTCGTTCACGCAGTCGGCAATTTCACCGGCAAGAGTCGCATTGGTATCAAGCAGTGCGCTCAACTTGGTAGCAGCAGTGCCAAGCACAACGACGTCTTCGGCCTTGATCGGACCATTATTGGAACCGTTGTCGATCAAGCTCTTAATGCCTGTGAAATTTACAATAGAAGAAAGTGCAATACCGCTTTCGGGAGCACTGATAGTCTTCCAAGCATTATCTGCATCAACCACCGAGCCAATGGAGATCACGCCATCCTCGGGATCAAAAATGGCATCAACGTCCAAAAGCTTTCTGAGCCCTTCAAGATCAAAGCTTTTCAGCTTGCTCTCAAGATCTGCAACCAGCTGATCAAACTTATTGGAGTCCTCTTGGATCAAAGCGATCAGAGCCTTTCTGTTCGCATCGGAAATACGATTCAGAATCAAAGACTCCTGTGTAGCCGCGGGATCCTTGGAGGTCAAATATTTATTCTGGATCAGAACCAGTGCGTCGATACAATCCTCAACGCCCTTGGTGTTCTTAAGCAGAGTCTCCAGCTTTGCAGCCTTTACGGGATCAGCAATGACGCCGTTCAAAAGATCGGGTACGCTGTCGATGTAGCCCATCAGTGTTGCCGTATCAAGCTCCTGCAGGATCTCCTCAACGTTAAACACCTTCAGCCATTCGTCACGCGGAACGATCTCAAACAGCTCCTCTACCGAGAAAGCTGCCTTCAGCTCGTCAACGTCAACTGCCACGCCGTCCTTCAGATCCTTGAGAAGATTGGGCGAAATGCCGTCCTTCTGCAAGATCGCAGCCAGCGCGCCCGCATCCAGGGTGAGTGTCACCTTGGTGCTGTCGCCGTCGTTCTTGACGTCCACGTCTGCCCATGCCTCGGCAAGTACACTGACCGGCAAAATTGCCAGCACGGTGACCAAAGCCAGAACCAGGGCAAGAACCTTGTTGAAAATCTTCATAACAAAAACCTCGCTTCTTGTTTGAGATTCCGCCTTTCGGCGGTAAAAGACTTGTTTTCGGCATGCGTTCCGCTGTCCTATGCTCACCTCAAAGGAGACTCACACGGGCGCTACGGGCACAGTTATGCCTATATTTATTAATATAATACCATTTTCAAGGCGATTTGTCAATAGGAATTCCACATTTTCTTTTAATAATTCCGCATTTTTTTGCTATTTTTTCGATTTTTAGCCACTGTCAAGCCCCGATCGCAAGATCAGCTTGTGTTTTCAATACATTTTTCACTCAAAAAGCAAAATGGTTTTAACAATTGTACTTTGCAAGTGAAAGCACCGAAAATTGCCAAAAGCCAATCCCCCTGCTTTGCAAGCACGAAATTTCAATTTCCGCTTTTTGACTCTTTATTTTTATAACAATTCTAATTCTCTTTCTAATATTTGGAATTTTTTATTGTTTTTCGATAAATTTCTATTGACAAACAAAAGCAACTGTGATATACTACCATTGCAAGAGAAATTTTTACGCATGAAAAAAATTGTGTCTCTTTTGCAAAAAAATGACAGGAGGATTACACAATGCCCCATTTATTCAATAAAACAAGCAAAATTTCCACCGTGATCTCCATTGTTCTGATCTTTTTACTGCTTGGAGCGCTCGGATTTTTGATCTATTGGCTTCCCGACGTTACCGAATCCCTCATCAATGCCACCGACAATCTTGGCAACCGTGCCGAGATCACCGACCTTGGCAGAAAATGGGTTCTGATCGATGCCTACGTCATGGTCGGCGTTGCCGTGGTGGCGGTCGTTTTGATGTTTTTTATTCTGCGCGCCGTCCTCTTGGAGCGCATCTTTACCATAGCCGCCACACGCCTGATCGGTGCCGTTTCCCTTTGCTGCTTTTTGGAGGGCGTGCTTTTTGCCGCAATCGGGGTTTGGTTTCAGCTTGCCTTTGCCGCAGCCATTGCCGCCTGCTTTGTCGGTCTTTGCCTGCGCGTGGTCAAACACGTCATTGAAGAAGCTACCCGCATCAAGTCCGAAAACGACTTTACGATTTGAGGTGACCAAGTATGATCCTTGTAAATCTTGACGTAATGATGGCGCGTCGCAAAATCTCCCTGGGAGAGCTATCCGACCGTGTGGGCATCACTCTTGCCAACCTTTCCATTCTCAAAAACAATCGCGCCAAAGCCATTCGCTTTTCCACCCTTGACGCCATCTGCCGTGCTTTGGATTGCCAGCCCTCCGATATTCTTGAATTTGTTCCCGATGAAGAAGAATAAAACCCAAAATGAAAGGAGTATTTTTATGAACCACATTCCAAACGAATCAAATTTTCATAACACACCGCAGAATATGGAAAAAGAACAAACACCAAGGATGCAACCGCCGCAGTCTGCGCAAACACCGCAGGAGCTACCCTATCTTTACGGTACCCCGTTTACGGTTCAGCCTCCTGCGGAAAAGCCTCATTTTAAGGGCGTGGATGCGTTATTTGCATTTTTATCGGTGGCGGTGGGCTATCTTTTTGTCCGTTCCATGCCCGTCACCGACACTCCGCTTGGCGGAATGCTGTTCCTCTGGCTGCTCTTTTGCTTTGGCATTGGATACCTTCTGTGTGCCAAAATTCAAATTCATAAGCTGACCATTCCCCTTGCGGTCGGCATCGCTGTGCTTTCTTTGGGGTTGATCACCAACGGAAACCGCACCGTGCGAGGCGTCCTATTCCTCTTGATCCTGCTTGCCTTTGCTTTCTGGTGCTACCTTGCATCAGGTCTTGGCGGAAAGAACCCCTTTTCCGAGCGTTTGATTCCCCACCTCTACCAATCCGTGCTTGCCCTTCCCCTTTCCTCCATTTGGCACATTTTTCCCGCCTTTGGCGCGATTGGAAAGAAAGGCAGTGTCAACCGCAAGCTCCTGCACGCCATCGGTTGGGCGCTTTTGGGACTTGCCGTTGCCGTGATTCCCACCACCATTGTCATTCTTTTGCTTTCCTATGATCAAAGCTTTACCGCTCTGTTAGACCACATCTTCTCCTTTTCATTGGACGGCTTTGGGGAATTCTTGGGCGACCTGATCCTCGGCTTTCTCTCCGCCATAGTCCTATTTGCCATTCTTTCGGGCATCCGCCAAGCACACGTCAAAAACAACGGAGAGGAGCAAACGGTAGAGCAACCCAACCTGCACATCCTGCACGGTGCCCTCCTGTGTGCCGCAGTCACCCCGATCCTTGCCGTTTACGTGATCTTCTTTATTTCCCAATGGAGCTACTACGTATCGGCCTTTACGGGAATTTTGCCCGAGGACCTGACCTATGCCGCCTACGCGCGCGAGGGCTTTTTCCAGCTTTGCGGTGTCTGTGCGATCAATGCGGTGATGCTGCTACTCTTTAATCTCTTGATGAAAGAAAGAAGCGACGGACGTCGCTCCCCGATCCGCATTCTTTACTCCTGCGTGATCTCGATATTTACACTGATCCTGATCGCCACCGCGCTTTCCAAAATGGCACTTTATATCGGCTCCTACGGACTGACACAAAAGCGTGTGTACGCCTCGTGGTTTATGCTGCTTTTGGCTGTGATCTTTGTTCTGGTATTGCTCTCCTGCGCGATCAAGCGCTTGCGCCTGCTCCCTGCCGTTTGTCTGGTCTGCGTTCTCTTTTTTGCCTTGATCGCGATCCCCAACGTGGACGGAATGATTGCCGACTATAACGTGGATGCTTACCTTTCCAACGATCTGAAAAGCGTGGACGTTTATGCATTGAGCGAGCTTGGCTCCTCGGCAGTTCCTGCCTTGGTTGATCTGAAGGAGCATTTTGATACCGCCAAGGAATCTCTCACCGCAGAGGAAGAAACCGTAAAAATCCTGCTTGACAACGTCTTAAAAAACATGAAAGAGGAGCTGGATGCAACCCCAAATAGCTTTTTCCGATTCAATCTTCCCGATCACCGAGCAAGAATTCGGTTACAGTAAACCAAAACAAAATCCCCGAAGTATATGCCGTGGCTTCTTAAGGACGGTTTTAACCCACGAAATACTGACCAAACATCGACGACCGCCAGAGGCTCCCTTGTGTAGAAGGGTAGGCGGCAAGCCGCGCCGAAATCGCCAAAAGCGACTCGCGAGCTGTCACCGCAAGGCGACTGAGCGATTGTTTTAGAAAGATTTTTGCTTTTTACAATCCCTCCGTCACGACAAGCGGTCCCCTTCCCTCGCCATGCACAAGTCTGTTAAAACGGACAATAGACACCCCCCTTGATATGGTAGAATAAAGATGCCATATCAAGGGGGTAATTGTACGCCAAGAACCCTTTTTTTGATATAAAAAACCCACACCGCTCTCGCGGTGTGGGTAAAATGAATGATATTATTCAACAGTAACAGTGAAAGGAACATCAATTTCTGCCTCATCCCAATCACCGACACCAATGTAAACAGTAGTGCCTGCGGTGACGGTATAGGATACAGCAGAGCCGTCGCCAAAGTTGTTTTCGGCAAACATGGGATCTTCACCGCACATCAACCAAGCCGTTGCAAATGTGGAGGAAACGGTAATGATTCCATCCTCGGTAGCGGTAAATGCATACCAAATGGGATTCCAACCGCCGGGAAATTCACATACGTAGTCCCCTGTTTCGGTAAGAATATAGGGGTCTGCCTCGGTTCCGTTTCCTTCGCTTCCATTGGTTGCACCCTCTTTTGCCAGCGTGTAGTGCGTGCCGTTGTAATCAGCGGAGGTGGGCTTGCCATCGGTAAAGACAAGCATTCCTGCCATGGGATTTACAACGTTACCCTCCTCATCGTAAAGGGTTACGGTGCCTTCTGCGTCTACCTCATAGGTGTAGCTTACAGAGGAAGAACCAAGCATAGGATGGTTAAAGGTGAAGATTGCGGTCTTTGCATCATCGTCGATCTCAACGGTGAGAAATGCGTTGCCCCAATTGTCGGTGCCGATGTAGGTACCGCTGATGGGTTCCTTTTTGGTCAGCGAGTAAACGGAGCCGTTGTAATCGGCAGAGGTGGGCTTGCCGTCGGTCAAAGTCAATCTGCCTGCCATGGGATTTACAACGTTACCTTCCGCATCGTAAAGAGTTACGGTGTCATCGGCATCAACGGTGTAGGTGAAGGCTGCCGAGGAGGGACCAAACATAGGATGATTGAAGGTGAAGATTGCAGTCTTTGCATCATCGTCGATCTCAACGGTGAGGAATGCGTTGCCCCAATCGTCGGTACCGATGTAGGTGCCGCTGATGGATTCTACTGCCTTTTCAACGGTAACGGTAACGGGAGTACCCGCGACGGTATCATCCCAACCAAACAGTCTGAGTGTCAACGTCTCGCCTGCCTCAAGCTCAACGGAGTAAGGAAGATTACCCTGGATCTGAGGCCACATATCCTCAGCAGCATCGTAGTATTGGAGCCAAGTGGTGTCTGCCAGACCCTCTGCGGAAATAACGTAGGTGCCTGCGGTACCGGCCGTAAAGGTGACCTCGTCGGTTTGTGCAAAGTTACCGGGGGTAACGAATTCGTAGGTTGCGCTCTCGGAAAGCACGGGAGCCGCCTCCACGGTCACGGTCAGGGTGGCGGAAACGGTGGTGTCCTCGGTGGAGGTAACGATCACCTTGTAGGTTCCCGCAACGTCGGTGGAGAAGCGGTAAGCCTCGTAGGATGCCTGATATTCGTAGAATACCATTGCATCGGCAAGGGTTGCCTTGCTGATGGTGGTAGCCGTAACGTCGGCATCGTTTTCATCAATGACCTTTACGGTATAGTTTTGTGCGAGCAGCGTGGGCTTGATCAGACCAACAAAGTCAAGTACCTCGCCTGCTTCCAATGTTGCATTGGTTACAGCGGTATCCTCGTTTGCGGTGTAAACCTCGCCGTCCCAACCCCATTGATTTTCAAATACACAAGCAAGAACTTTGCCAACGGCAGGGGTCTTGATCTCCATCTTGAAGGTCTTGATCAGGTTGCCTGCGTAGGACACGGTTACGGTGTAGGTACCGACGTAATCCAACGAGTTTGCGTTGAAGCCGATTGTATAGCTCCAATTGCTGTACAACATATCAACGGTCTGCATGGTTGCCTGTGCATCGTCGTTCTTAACCTCGATCACAACGTCTTCGGGCTCGATAAAGTTGATCAGTGCGCCCAAGGGGAGGATCTCGGTAAGAGAGAACTGCGTGTAAACGCCTGCATCCACGGTGACCTTTTCACCAATGATCTCGTCCTTGTAGGAAAGATTGAATGCGGAGGGAACGATGGATGCCTTGGGATACTCGGTGGAGTAGGTTCTCTCGCCTGCCGTCTGGTATACGTTGTAGGTATAGGTATCGGCATAAGCGTTTTCAACAAGGGTTACCTTGCCCGTGGTGGGATCGTAGGAGTAGTCACCGTCAATGGCCTCGTTGTAAGCACCGACGATGAAATCTGCCGTGGTGATGACGTAGTTTTCATCATAGGTGAATTTTACGTCAACGGTAAAGAGGCTGGTGTTGTAGGTTTCAACGTTGGCAGAAGGATTTTCATCGTTGCCACCGAGGCTTTCACCGCCCGAAACCTTGTTGACGATCAGATAGGTATAAGAGAAGCTGTAAGACTTGGTTGCAGCATTGTGCTTGACCGTGTACTCGGAAACACCCTCATTTTGGGAGAGCGTATAGAGCTCATACAGCGTTTCCGAAAGCGAGGAGGTGTTTTCGAAGCCTGCAAGCAGGGTGGAGGGAGTGTAGGTATATCCGCCCATTTCGGCAACGCCGACTGCAACGGGCTCCAGCGTATAACCACCGTCATAGGTGGTAACGCCAAATACCTCGTCCTCACCAATCAGCTGATACCAGCTCTGGTTGGAAACCTCGTATTGCTCGCGGTTGACGTAAGTGGAACCGTTTCCGAGCGTGTAGTACTGTGCGTGAGTGGAGGTCATGTCAAACTCGGGAATGGTGTACGCATACATGACCTTACCGCTGACAACCTTGTGGTTGTTGGCAACGGATGCGGCAAGAAGCTCGCCAAGATTTGTGGTATCGACCTCTTTGACCTTTGCCTGACAAACCGTGCAAACGCCTGCTGCGTTGATCTCGTGAGCCGCCTTGTCGGCAACCTCTACGCTATGCTCACAGAGTGCGGCATGCCAGTGATTGTCAGCATCATGGCTCCATGCGGTTGCGTAGTAGTGCGTGTGAATGTCCTCGATGACATATGCGCAAGTGTCGCACTTGCCGTCCTCGTTGGTATCGGCGTGCGCCTGAACGTCGGTGCCTGCTACGATATGACCGCAGTCAGCTGCGCGCCAGTGGTTGGTGCAATCTGCCGTCCAGCCCTCCGCATAGGTATGCGTGTGGTTGGAGAAGGTGCAAACGTCGCACGCGCCGTCGTTGTTGGCATCGGTGTGAGCCAGCTTTCTCAGGGGTGCATCGGTGCAGGTGCAGGTTGCGTCATACCAGTGTCCTTCTGCGTCCGAGGACCAGGTCTCGGCATAGGTATGTACGTGGGTGGCGGGTTCCTTTGTTTCTGTTTCGTCGCAAGCGATGAAGCTGCAAGCTACGAGAACCAGACACAAAAGGAGAGCAATTACTCTTTTCATGATAAAGAGCCTCCTTTAATATATATTTTTTGTTTTGCTCAAACAAAAACCAAATGGAAGAGGTATTTTGGCACGTGTAATGTCAGCACGCGGCGTGCCGTTTGAAAAATACCGATAAAAAGTAACTTTTATTATATCACATCAATGTGGGAATTTCAATCACTTTTTTGAAAAAAATTCCCGTTTTTACCGATTTATACAAAGAAAACTGCATAAATCGGTAAAAAATACAGGATCTGCTATTATTTTTGATAGTAAACGCAGGCAAATAACCAGCCCGATTCACCGACTGCCTGAAAATATCTTCCACCAAACGGCTGTGTTTCCAACGTGCCCTTGCCGTCGTAGAACAGGATCTCCTTCATGCAATATGCCTGCAAGAATTTTTGCAGCTCCTCGGTGACGGGAACAAGACCGTCGGAGTTGGCGTATGCCTGATAGCCCTCATGTCCAATCAGCTCGGCAGGAATCCTGCGGCAGTCCTCGTGGCAGTTGGTGCAATCGTTGGTGCAAGCCCAGCCTGCAGGCTCAGAGGTCTTGTGGCAGGTGCATTCGCTTGTGCAATAATAGCTGCCGCCGTTGATGTTTCCGTAGGTGGAGAGGAAGGTATAGCCCTCAAAAAAGTGCTTGTAGTTCAGCCCTCCTACCGAAAGCGCGGCGTTGATGGTCTCTCCGTTGCGGTATTCGATCTCGGTAAACGCGCGGTCAATGAATCGGCACGGTGTGGTGACATTGGCGTAAAGAATGGGACCGTAGCCGCCCGTCGCCGCATATTTTTCCGTGTCAAAGACGTGGTAAAAGCCGTCACCGCCCTGCTCGATCTTCCATAGCTTGTAGCCCTTTTCGTTGAATACAAACGTGTTACTTCCCTCGGCATAGCGATATTCGGGGTACTTCAGGGAGTATTCCTCTCCGTACTCGTGCGCCGCACGGTCAAAGTTTGAAAAATCAAAGGTGGGGATCGCCATTCCTGTGACCTTGCCGGGGCGGTTGGATTCAAATCCACCGTTGCGCTTGACGGCAAAGGTGACGGTGATGGGATATTTTCCGTCTCTGGAATCCGCCTTGACGGCAAAGGTGTAGGTTGCCTGACCGCCCGCGCTGATATTCTCGTCCGCGATCTGCACCGTGTGGACAAAATTCATGGTGTAGCTCCCCACGGCACCGCCGCTGTAAATGGTTCGGACGTAATATTTGAACTGTGAGGAGCCGCCCCAGACCTCAATGTAGGGGTCAATGCAATCCTCGGTCACGTCGATCCAGCTTTCAATCGTGTAGGTTCCGCTTTGATTGGGCGCATACTGAAAGTAGATGGCGTCGTCGGGATCCTTGATGGTTGCCGCATAGACGCCCGTTTTGGAAAAGGCGTAGCAATCGTAGATCCCCGTTCCCGAGCCTGTCAGAAAATTGAGCTTATACAGCTCCACCACGATATTGCGGTTGTCGTTGGTGGCAACGTTGCCGTTGGGATCGTAGGTATATTCGTTGGGAAGATTGGAGAGAGTGACGCGGTAATCGCCGTCAAGGCCGTCAATGCGTGCCACGCCCTGCTCGTTCAGCTTTGCCGTGTGGATACTGAAGCCGTCATTCCAATAAACGTACATCTCGGTACGCGGGGTGTACGCCTCGCCGTCCGCTAAAACGGTGACAGTAAAGTCATCGGAGGGATCGTCGTTGAGCGTGGGGGGAATAAATTCACTTTCCCCTCCCTCATCGCCGTTATGGTTTCCGCCGATGGCAAATTGAAATTCTCCGTTACACGCCGTCAGAGCTACGAGAAGCGAGAGAGCGAGCAGAAATGCCGTAAGCTTGATCGTTGCTTTCATGTTCGTTCTCCTTTCAGGCTTTTTTTGCTCTTGCTGCCCTTTTTCGGAAGCGCAGCTTACGCATGAGAATATCAATGACAAACAGAACGGTTGCCGCAAGCAGCAGCGGGACCGCATAGCTGACCTTGTAGGTCGTGACCTCGTTTTGGGCGTTCTCCAGACTTGGGATCGCGTCCTGTACGGTGTCTCCGTTGCCGCGCATAAAGCGGTAGACGTTATACTTATCAAAGGAAGCAAAGGCGTTGTATTCGGGCAGATATGCCAGCTCAAACGCAAGCTCCGCAGTATAGGTATGTCCTGCATAGGCATAGCTGACGGCAATGTGGTAGCAGCCTGTTTGCAGGGTGGAGAAGCCGTAAAAATACTTGGCGGAATCAAAATGCAGCGTTTTGGTGGTCGCTCTGCCGTCGGGGGTTGTGATCCTGACGGTGGTTACGGCTGTCGGATCAAGAACGCCCGGAACGATCTCCAGATACGCATCGTAATCGGTTTTCTCCAGCTTGAGCGAGAACGGGTAATCGATCCGACGTGCGGGGGCGTTGGAAGAAAAGACGTTGGAAAGGAATTTTGCCTTGTCGGCATCCGTCCAATGCTTGGTCCATTCTCCCGTCAAATTTCCCGTCAGACTTGCGACCCTGCCGTTTCCGTGTGCGCGATACGCGTAAAAGGGAACGGTCTCCTGATATCCGTTTGCCTTTTGATAGGTCAATGTCAGGGGGACGGTGGCGTCGTATTTTTCCAATGCGATGATAAAGCCCGATGCATCGGGGAAGGAAACAAAGCCCTCTACGGCGGCGTCACCGTATTTTGCAATGCCAACGCTGACGTCCTTTTCAACGATGACGTTGCCCACGTCGTTTGCCATATCCCCAAAAACGACGTCCTCCACACGCTCGGGGGTGGAGATCTCATAGTATTTTCCGCCCTCGCCCGCGCCGACCACGCTTTGCATGGTGGTGTGTCCGTTGGTTCCGTCCGACATGATAAAGGCGTTGATGGCGGAAACGGTGGCGCCTGCCGCGTAGAGATCGGCGGAAACGTCCACCGCACTGCGCGTGCTGTTGAAGCTGAAGCCGTCCGAGATCAGCATGACCTGATTTTCGGAAAGGTTTTGCGCCAGGACGGTTTTGAGCGCCTCCTCAAGTCCCATGGCAATGTCGGTGCCGTGGTTGGTGGTGAGCGAATCAATATAGGCGATCAGCTCCTGCTTGCAATCCTTTACCTTTTTGGGGGTGGGGGTTGGGGTGTCGAATTTGACCTCGCCCGAAAAAGGAACGAGATAAACGTAGTCCTCGTCGTCCATCAGCGAGAGAAGCTTGACGGCGGCGGTTTTTGCAATGGTGAATTTGGACGCCATGAACATACTGTGTGAAACGTCCAGCACGATGGTGTAAAGTCTGCCGTCGCGGTTGGTGTTGCCAAAGGTGACGGGCAACAGCTCGGCAAGCTTTTGAAAGGTCGCGTCATCGGCATTGGTCTGCAAGCGCAGATCTCCAAAGGTGATCAGGCTTTTTCCGTATTGCGATACCACCGTGTCAAGTGCATCGATAAATGCGTTGGCGTGCTTGATCTCCCGAATATCAAGGTTGGAGATCAGGATCTCGTCGTATTTGATCAGCTCCTCCAGACGGAAGGGGACGATACTGCCCGACGAGGCAACGACGTAAGCATCGACCTCGGCACGGTCTCCGTAAAAGCCTTCTACCAAGGCTTTATCGGCCTCTGAGCCCGTGATGTGCAGGATCGAGGTCTTTCCGACTACGGTCTGAAGGAAGGTGCGCGTGTTATTGTGCGAGGAAAGATCTCCGTCCGCAATCAGCTCCACCTTGTATTCAAAGCGCCCTGCCGTGTCGGCGGGAAGCTGCATTCTGACGGTGGTCAATCCCGTATCTGCCGTGACGACGGTGTAATGAAGCTTTTCAAACTCCGTCGAGGCGGCTCCGTCGGTGTAGCGCGGTCTTGCCCAAAGCTCCAGCATGGTCTCGGTGGGCTTGGAGGCGCGGATCAGGAGCTTGACCTCGTTGGTGTGATCCAGATAGACCGAATCGGAATATTCCGCCTCCAAAAGCTGTACCTCGGTCTCGTTTTCCTTGACGGAATTGTCGAGGAAAATGGCATCGATCCTGACGCCGTTTTCGGTCAACCTTTCCACAGTGGAGGCAATGGAGCCCGTGCTTTGCGTGACGGTGTCGTTTCCGTCGGTGATCAGCACGATTCTTTTGAGCGTTTCGGCATGGAATAGCGTCTCGGTATAATTGAGTGCGCCGACAATATCGGTGGCACTGCCGTCCACCTTTGCCTCGGTCACACTGCGCAAGGCTCTCCCTGCGGGGGTCAGCACTACGGTGTCCTTGCCAAAGCAGACCACACCGAGGGTGGCGTTTTCGGGCAGGCTTTGGGAGATCTGCTCCACGTAGGCATCGATCTGCTCTAAATTACGTCCCGACGAGTGCGAAACGTCCGCCACCACGTAAACCGTGGTCTTGGTCAACACGCTGGTGGAGGCAAGCCCTGCCACGGCAAGCACCACGAGCAAAATGATCACGACGTGCAGGCAGACCGAAAGCGTCCAACCGATGGAACGGTTGTCCTTGTTTCGGATCAGAAGAAAGGTGGTCAGGATCAGGAGTGCGGCGGGCAGGATCAAAAGCAGCAGATAGGGATTATCGAAGCTGATATTTTTCATAGCAATATACCCCCCAATCTGCAAAAAATAGGATCGCCAAAAGGATCAGCGTGACAAGGATCGGATCAAAGCTGCCGTCAATGGCACCGTCGGTTGCCTCTCCCACCAGCAAAAGCTCGGTGTGCTGTTCCGCAGGCTTGCTTTCCTCGGGATCTGCCCCCGCAAAAAATGCGATACGAGGTCGGTGTGCCTGCCAGCGTCAGCTCGATCGTATAGGTGCCGATCTCATCCAGCATCAGCACTGCCTCCCCCGCCTCGGTGTCTACGTAAACGTCCTTGCCCGACGGGGAGACGATTTTAAAATTGTCGGCATTTGCCACGACGTTGATCAGCGCCTCGTCGCCCACGGTGTAATTGGTTTGTTCGATGACATTGGGGAAGGAATACTCCAAAAGATTGCGCATCAGCATGACGAAATCGGAGGAAAGTGCAAAATCCGATTCATGCAGGTCAAAGCCAAAGACGACCTGACGGTAGCCCCGTCCGTTCTCCCCCGCAAAGATCAGAGGATTGGAATCGTAGGAGAACAGCGTGTGGAAGTTGAGATACATTCCGCTGTATTTGACGTAGTTGGTGACGTAAATATCATTGCCCTCCACGCCTGCCAGCAGCTTGCGAACACCCGTGGCGGTGGATTTGGATTTTTCGATCACGTCGGCGGTATCAAGCCCGATCTTTCCGCGAATGCCAAATCCTGCATCGGGAATGCTTTCGTCGGCATTGATCAGCCAGACCGCCCCGTCGGGAAGCGTGCTTGGCTCGTAGGAATCAAAGACGTAAAGACCGTATTGCTCGGTGACGGTCTCGTATTGTGCGGGCGTGATGACGTCGATGCGCGAGTCCACAAGTGCATCGATGACAGCCTTGAGGAAAAAGCCCGTATCGCTGACGATAAGTGTGCTGTAGGTCTTGTCGCTTTTGAGATTGTAGGTGGTAACGGCGTTGTCAAGCGCGTAGCCGTCGGCGGTGACAAGCTCTACGGTAAAGGAATCAAAGGCGGTGCAGGTTGCCTCAAACGAAACGGGAGTGCGTGTTCCCGCAATCGCATTTACTGTGGTGCGTGCCGCCTCACTGCCGTCGATCAAAAGCCGCAGCTCCAGCTTAGCGTCCTCTGGATAGGAGATTGCCTCTGCCGTAACCAGCAGTCTGCCGCCTGCATGCGAATAGGTCGCGTCAAACACGGCGTGGTTGGGCGTTTGCGGGTCTCCCACCGAGATCAGCTCGGTGTTTTGTACCGTCTCGTAGCTCTTGTCGGTGATCACGTAGATGCGTGCGGCGGAGTTTTTGTCAAACGCCTTTTGTGCCGTGCCGAGAAGCTTTTCGTGCGAGAGCGCCGTATGCTCGGCACGGGTAGAGGAAAGCAGCTCCAGAGCGGTATCCTTGCTTTTGACACCCTCAAAAACCGTAACGGTCTCATTTGCGACCGTGATCAGCGTATAGGAGCTTCCGCTTTTGGAGTCCTTGATAACCTCTGCAATTTCCTTTTGTGCCGTCGCAAACCGCGTGTCCTTGCCCTCGGTCAGGTTCATACTACCCGAGGCATCCAGCACAAAACAGTAATCATACGCCGCTTTTGGCAGCGTAAAGACGGGGCGTGCGATGGCAAGTGAGACGGCGATCACGGTTAAGATCTGTAAGATCAGGCTGATGATGCCCGTGATACCGCTGAGCGGATTTCTCTTTTTGAGAAATTTTTCACTCAACTGCCAAAGATAGGTTGAAGGGACGGTCTGCTCGGTATATTTACTTTGCAGGACGTAGATGAGAAGAATGATCGGAATTGCGATCAGCCCCAACAGTCCCAAGGGGTAGGTAAAGCTCATTTCAACACCCCCAGATCTACCATGTCTCCGAAAAAGAGGTCGGAGAGCTTTTGATATGCGGGGATCAGTTGATAGTGACCGCCGCGCGCTTCACAGTAATTCTTGATGCGCTCGGTGACATATTTCAGCGCCTCCTTGTAGGCGTTGACGCGATCCTTGTCGATCTTTTTGCGGAAAAAGCTGCTTTGATCCTCGGAATCAAACAGATGCATCTTTCCGCGCAATTGAGGATTCAGCTCCTCGCGCGAAAGGATCTGCAAGCAAAGAATATCTCTGCGTTGCTCGGCAAAGCGGTCGATCGCCGCCTCGTAATCGTCGTCGGTGAGAAAATCCGAGATCAGGATCGAATATCCGTCTCCCATGCCGATCCTTGACGACCGAATGGCATCTCCCATGCGGGCGACTCCCGTAAATTCAATATCGTTGAGCAGATTGACGTTGCAAAGATATGCGTCCTTGCCCACCATGCCCGAAATGATCTCGTCCACCCGATCCCCGTGAATGGCGTAGACCGAGACCTTATCCATTTCGTTGACCGAAAGGTAGGCAAATGCCGCAGCTATGCGAATTGCCTGCTCTGCCTTTTCGGGCGTTGCGTGCTGCATGGAGCGGCTGGCATCAATGTAGATCTTGGTGTGCATCTGCCGCTCGTCCAGATAAAGCTTTTGATATAGCTTATCAAATCTTGCGTAGACGTTCCAGTCGATCTTTGTTACGTCGTCACCGGGAACGTAGTCGCGGTAGTCGGCAAACTCACACGAGGAGCCAAAGCTTTTGGATTGGTGATTGCCGCCAAACATTCCCGCAACGTTATGCTGAAGTAACGATTGCAGCGCCTCTATCTCGGAAAGAAACGCCTCGTCTATAACTGTTTTTTCCATCAGCGGCCCTTTTTCGTTTCCTTGACGATCATTCCGATGATGTCGTCCACCGTCAGCTTATCGTTGATTGCGGTATAATTGATCTTAATGCGGTGACGCAATACGGGACAGGCAAGTGCGTTGATGTCCTCGTAAGAGACGTTGTAGCGGCCCTGCATCAGCGCGCGTACCTTTGCCGCAGTGATCAGACCCTGCGCGGCACGCGGAGAAGCACCGTATTTGACGTATTTTTTGGTGGATGCCGTGCTGTTTGCAAGCTCGGGGTGCGTGTTGGAGACGAGATCGACGGTGTAATTCAGCACCTCGTCTACCACCGGAACGGCAGAAGCCAGGGCTCTCATGGCAAGGATCTCCTCACCGTTGATCACTGCCTGTGCGGTCTCCGCCATGGTGATCTGTGTCATTTTGACGATGGAGGAAAGCTCCTCGGCGGAGGGAAATCCGACGATCAGCTTGAACATAAAGCGGTCCATCTGTGCCTCGGGCAGAGGATAGGTGCCGTCCTGCTCGATGGGGTTTTCGGTTGCCAGCACAAAAAACGGCTCGGCAATGGGATATGTATGGTTTGCCACGGTGACCTTATGCTCCTGCATGACCTCCAGCATTGCCGATTGCGTTTTTGGGGTTGCGCGGTTGATCTCGTCGGCAAGCACAAGGTTGGCAAAGATCGGACCCTTGCGGAATTGGGTGTTCAGCTTTCCGTTTTCATCCTTTTCCACCACATTGGTGCCCGTAACGTCCGAGGGCATCAGGTCGGGGGTGAACTGAATTCGCGAGAACGGGAGCGACAGCACCTTTCCAAGCGAGCGTACAAGTCGGGTTTTTCCAACACCCGGTACACCCTCCAAAAGCACGTTTCCACCTGCTACGATGGCAATAATCACATTCTCAATGATCTCGGTCTGGCCCACGACGTCCTTTTTCAGCTCCTCCTTGACCTTTGCGACCTTTTCGCTAAAGATCCTTACCTTTTCCATTTCGGCTGCATTTCTTTCTGTATGACTCATCGTTATATCCTCTCATTCTTCATCTTTTTCATCAAAGCCGCCGTAAAGAATATCAAAATATTTTTCCAGCGCTTCCTTTTCCTCGTCGGTATAATCGCCGTCCTGCAATTTGCCGAACATCAGTGCGTAATATTTATCCAAGATCGTTCCGTATTCCACGTAGGTACCCGTATAAGGATCAAATACCGTGTCGTCGCTTCCGTAAACGGCTCCGCCGCCAATGGCTCCAACGCCGCCTCCCTCACTTCCGCTGTCCGTGTTCGGCTCGTCGGTGGAGACGTCGTAAAATTGCGGACGCTCAAAGGCGGGATGGGTACATCCAAACAGCTCGGAAAGCCGTTTCATGGCATATTCTCCCGTTCCCGTGCTTGCGGCGTGCTGTGACAGTGCGCGGAACAGCTCCGCCCCCAGTGCGGTAAAGGTGGCGTCAAGCTCGCGCTGTGTATCGACATCTCCCAGCGTTGCCGTCATTGCGGAAAGCGTGGAAAGACCGTAAATATGCGTTCCGTTTGGGTTTGTCTCGTTTGCCGAGGCAAGTCTTGACAGCGTTACGGCAAGCGGATCGTTTTGGTCGATTTCCACCGCCGAGAGTGCGGCTTGAATTTGAGATGCAAGCTTGGTCAAAAGAATCTGCCGCTCGGTATCCGTGCCGCTTGTGATCAGCGTTGCGCGGACGTTGGCGAGGTTGGCACTAAAATCCTCCCACTCGCTTGCGGAATGCCAATCGTAATAATTGAGCGCCTCGGCAAGCCGCTTGGCGCCGTCGGATTCCGATTTCCAAAGGGCTTCCATCAGCTCCAATGCCGCCGACGAGCTTCCCGTTTGCTCGTAAATGGTCTCAATGGCGGGTGTCAATGCCGCATCCCTTTGCGGCTCGGTTGTGGCAAGCCTCAGGTCGGCAAGAAGCTTTGTCAGCGTGGATGCCACCGTTTCACGGTAAGGGGAAGCCATTTCGGAGGCTTGCACGTAGGCGATCAGCTCCTCCATTGCCGCAATCTGCAGCTCGGTGATGGCAAACTCCTTGTCGGGAACGGGCGGAGGCGGCGGATCCTCGGCAGGCGTATAGACTGCTGCCCCGATAAATACGGCGGCACCGAGAACAAACGCAAGAATACAAATCCAAAGTCCTCTTACGCGCAATCCCTTGCGGGAAAGCCCCGCAAGCGCGGCATCGGCGTCCATGCGTTGCAGCTCGTAAAGTGCGCCGTCCTCCTTTTGATATGCCAGCATGGTCTGCGTTTTTTCCTTGAGGTCGTTCTGCTCGTCCAAACGGCGCGCCAACGTGCGGTCCGAGGTATGCAATCCCAAAAAGACGGCAAGTCCCACAAGCAACAGAACGGCACCGCCCACCGCCAAGGAAAGGCTTGGTTTGAAAGCGAGAAGCTCCAGCTTGATCAGCAGGGATAGCACGCCCGCAGACAACAGTCCGCACGCAAGCCCTGCCAACACCGATTTTATGCATCGGTGCCATAGTGCCTTTCGCTTCAGCCTGGAAAAATTCTCTCCCATAGAATCTCCTTTTGTTTTTACAAAATATCGTTTTGTCAGATCTCAACAAAGGCACACAGTGCCAGATGATCGGAATAATAAACGCCGTCACGTGCAACGTCCGCTACCGCGTAGGATGCCGTGGGGTCGGTGGGAAGATTGGTAAAGATATAGTCGATCTTGCGATTTTTGACGTCTCCCGTAAATCCGTGGAACGTGCCGCCGATCCCTTTCGTTGTGTCCACCGTTCCCAGGGTCCTTTCGGTAGAGGTGATCGTTGTGATGGAGGGGCTGTCGGGATAGTCGTTAAAGTCGCCCGTCAGCACAAATTGAAAGGGGGATTCAAACAAGCGCTGTACCAGCATCGTGCATTCGGCAACGCGTGCGCGTTCTCCGCGGTGGTCGGTGTGGATGTTGAAGAAGGAAATCGGCTTATCGGCATCCTTGTGGACCAGCTCTGCAGAGAGCAAAACACGTGCGCAGGGGCTTTGATCCAGCTCCTCAAATCTGCTGGCGGGGACGTTTGGCGTATAAGAAAGCCAGATCTGTTCAAAGCGGTGCAGATCAAACAGCTCGCGACGGTAGGCGATCGGGATTCCCTCACCGCGGTAATCTGTTCCTCTGCCGTGTCCCAGCACGACGTAATCGGAAAGGCTTTGCTTGAGCCATACAAGCATTTCGGTGGTTGCCTCCTGAAAGCCGATCAGATCGGGCTGTTCTTGCGAAATGACCTCTAAAATACGGTCACGGCGAAAATCAAAGCAGTTGATTCCGTCCCCTTCTACACGAATTCTTAAATTAAAGGTCATCACCTTAAGCCTGATTGACATCATATGCCTCCCCAAAAAAAGATATACATCTTTTATTATAACATAGCCATAGATACAAAGTCAACGTTTTTATATGATTTTTACATTTTATTCAATATTCGAGCTTGAGAAAAGAAAAACACAGTCCTCCATACCCCGTGAAGGGGGAGGACTGTGCCTTGTATGTAATTGCTTAAAGAAAGAGAACCAGCCCGAAGGAGCGTACTCCGTAATCAACCAGCAGGCACATCGTGCCGCCGAGTGGGAGTGCGATGAGAACCGAAAGCAACAGGAGTATGCACAATTCACATACATGCATGCCCAAAAGAGAGGCTTTTGTCATGCCGCAGGAGGATAGGATCTCCCGCTCTTTTCGGCGCGCGCGGTATTGCTCGGCAAGCAGATTGACAATGCCTGCCACAGCGACGATGACCGCCGCCCAGACTGCGTGCTTTAAGATTGCCACGTATCCCGTCAGCGTTTGCGTCAGCTCCTCAAGAAGCGATTCTCCGAGGAGAACCGATGCCCCGTGGATCTCGGCAGCCGCGGCAACACGCTCGCGCAAAAGAGGAAATGCCTCGGCATCGGTGTTAACGTCCACGCACAGCAGATCGTTTTTCATGCCCAATACAGTGACGTCAAAATAGACAAAATAAGCATGCGTGTCTACGATTTCGGAAACGGTAAAGCTGCCGCTGCAGCCCTTGACCGAAAGTGTCAGACGATCTCCGATTCCTACCCCCTCCAGCGCCGCGATTCCTACCGAGACCGCAACGCGATCGCCGTGTGGGGCTTGCTTGGGAAGAAGTGCGCTGTCAAAACAATCGTTTGCTCCGTCCTCTAAAGAAATTCCAACAACCGATTTTCCCGAAGGAAGCTCTACGTTGGAAAGATAGGAAAAGAGGCTCGTATTCTCTACCCCCGTCACGTGGGAAAGCTCCTCTCCGATCGTTTCGTTTGCTCCCGCAACGATCAATTCTCCGCGGATCAGCCCCGTGATGTGATCACTTTGCTTTTGGAGTGTTGCGGTGCAGACCGAGATGGTGAGAAGGAGCGAGAGCAAAAGAACCGACAACCTGCCAACCTGACGCAGGGCGGCAGAGCCGAGCAGGCTTTGCAGCGTCAGCAACAGATGCGGATTGGGGTGTGTGCGCTTTTCCAAACGCTTTGTGACAAAATGCGCAACGGCGATCAGCAGACGCGGCGTAGCAAGATAAGCCAGCCATACCAGGCAAAGGAATGCCGCGATGGCGGGCAGATAGCGCCACTTGGTGGGTGTGAAAAGGCATGCCGTGAGTGTAAAAAGCAGCAGAATGAGGGGGAAAAGCAGCCCCCGTGTGTCGGTTGTCTCGATGCTTTTTCCGTCGGTCGTACCGCTTTTTTGCTCGCTTCGTCTGACACTGCGGATATGAAGCATCAGGCTCCCCAACGTCAGGAGCGGTGCCCAGAACGCACCGAATAAAATTCCCCATACCTCGGGCGAGACCGCCGTGGTTTGCCAAAGATAGAGTGAACCGGTATATTGCAACAGCGGAAACGACAAAAGAATGCCACCAACGCTGCCGAAGAGCGCGTAGATCGCCCCCTCGGTCAATTGCAGCTGTGTCATTTGCCGCTCGGTGGCACCCACGGTTCGAAACAGTGCGTATTCGTCGCTCCGTTGCTGTCGGAGCAGCTTGAGTGCGGTTGCGATGAGGAGCGCGGTGAGAACCAGCAAGAGAAGCGCGGGAATCCAAAGCGAAACGGTTTGCATCAGCTCCAGCGTGCGGATCTTTGCACCGCTGTCGGTGCTTTCCACCAGCTTATCGGAAAATGCCGCATCCTCGCTCAGCCGTTGCAGGATCTCCTCCCGATCCGTATTCCCCTCCAGCTCGATCATCAAACGCGTGCAGGGTGCAAAGGCGTCGCCGAGAGAGCCGATGGCGGGAACGCGAAGTGCCAGAGAATGTCTGATCCCGTCAATCGGGATCAATAGATCGCAGGTTCTCAAAAGGCCTTGATCCCTGGCAATTGCCTGCACCGTGTAGAGACGTTCCTCACCCAGCACCTGCAGGGCAAGTGTGTCTCCGATGCCAACGCCGAGAGACTCCGCCGTTGACTGAGAAAGAACGACGGACGTATCAAGGCTTTGCGCGGTAAATCTGCCGTATTGGATATATTCAAATTGATAAAAATCATCTGCCTTTAGCAGATCGACCGCAGAGATCGATAAAATTGTGTGCGCCCATTCCGCATCCGTGCATAAGCCCGTCAGGCGGAATTCCCCCAGCACGCGCCCGTCCTCGCCCAGCACGCGCTCGGCGTCTTCGGCAAACAAGATCCTTGTGTTGCTGTCTCCTCGCATCTCCACGGTCACGTCACCAAGCTCCTGCTCGCCTCCATAGGTCAGGGCGATATGCTCGCGGAACATATCGGGCAAGCGAAACGCCGTAATGGCAAGCGCGGTGGAGAGAATGACGGTCAGAAGGATCAGAAGCGGTTGTGTGGGAGAGTGGCGCAGGGTGCGCAAAATATGCTTGAGGAAAAGACTCATGACTCGATCAACCGCCCATCGTGAAGCGTTACGGTGCGCGTTCCATAGGCTGCCGCATCGGCACTGTGTGTAACCTGCACAACAGTGACCCCCCTGCTTTGGTTCAGCTCCCGCAAAAGCTCCATGACCTCGCGGGTGGAGCGACTGTCAAGGCTCCCCGTCGGCTCGTCCAGCATCAAAACCAAGGGGTCATGTACCATAGCTCGTGCAATGGCAACGCGTTGCCGCTCGCCGCCCGACATGGTGTTGGGAAACGCTGTAAGCAAATGCCCGATGCGAAGATAATCGGCAAGCTCCTGCATTTTTTCCTTTCCGCGGGACAGATCCTTTCGATCTAAAAGAAGCGGCAAAAGGATATTGTCACGGGCGTTGAGCGTGGGAATGAGATTGAGCGATTGATAGACAAAACCGAGGGAGGTGCGACGAAGCGCGGCAAGCTCCCGCTCCCCCATCGACGAGATCTCCTTACCGTCCAGCAGGACGCTTCCTCGGTCGGGTCGCAGATTGCCTGCAAGGATCGAAAGCAAGGTGCTTTTTCCGCTTCCGCTTTCCCCCATGATCGAGAGAAGCTCGCCCTTTTGAACGGTCAGATCCACGCCCGAAAGAATGACCTGATCGCCGTAGCTATGATACAGTTGTGTGGCGGTTAACATCATTTGGCTTCTCCTTTCACATTCTTTGCAAGAGATAGGTCAGATACGGAAGATGTGCGGCAAAATAGGCTTTCCATGCTTGCTCGGCGGTATTGGCGGTGTCTGCGGTGCAGGTGCTGACAGCATGGAACAGTGCCTCTGCGTTTATGGCGGGATGTTCTGCGAGAAAGGCTTGACAGTCCTCCCATAGCTTCCCCCGCTTCAGTGCGGTCTCCTCGGCGGCGCTTTTGCTTGCGGCGTAGGTTTCAAAGGCTTGGGTAAAGACAAAAAATTCGCTCTCGCAGGAGCGCAGAACGTGGCAGATCCCCTCGGTGCGCTCTGCGGAATTCTCGGAAAAAAAGATCTTTTGGGTATCGGCAGGCGTCATGCGCTCGGTGATTGCCCGATACAATCCAAGCAGTGCGGGCATCGCTTTTGCGGCTTTTCCAAAATAGCCGTTTGTTTGCAGTGCGGTCAATTCTCCCTGCAGTGCGGCATCAACACCGCGCACCGAGCATTCGCCAAGCAGCTCGCCAAGCAGTCCCCACTGTGCCTCGGTCAGCTCCTGCTCGGCAAAGTGTGCCGATTGCTTTTGTAAAAGCAGCACCAGCTCGTCGGGGGTCAGAGATAGCGGACTGTCCTGTCCGTTTTGCTGGGCGCCAAGCATGAGTGAGGCGGCAAAGGCAATCGTTTCCACGGCACCGCAAAGGGCGGCTTCGCCAAGCTCGGTCTCCAGACGCGAGGCAAGGGCGCGGCAGCGCAGGGCGTCCTCTTGATACCACGCGTAGCCGTATTGCTCGTAGCGCGCGTCACAGTCCTCGGCACCCTGCAGCAAAGAGATCTTAATAAAGCGGTAGCAAAGCATTCCTGTTCGGGTGCTTCCAAGATAGGTCAGATGGCTTTGATAAAAACGGAACCACAAAAGACGGTTGTTTGCTTGTCCCTCGGTATGTGCATCAAGCAGACTCTCGGCGGCGCTCAGAAGCGCGTCAAGCTCCTCGGGATAGACGGGAATTTCCGCAAGGACGGGAAAAACACTTTGTGAAATGCTTGCGGAAAGCTTTTGCAATTGCGTTTCATTCAAAACAAGCCCCTCGGTCTTGCAAACAAGAGCCGCCGCAAGAGATGCCATGC
This sequence comes from Clostridia bacterium, assembly GCA_017624395.1. GTDB lineage: Bacteria > Bacillota > Clostridia > Oscillospirales > CAG-272 > UMGS1865. Next base: position 15,160 of record JAGANE010000071.1, on the reverse strand, counting down.
GCTCGGATTTTGCACGGATCTGCTCGGCAGAATAGTTGGCGGGGGGCGTTTCCACCGTCAGAACGAGTGTACGCTCGGTCTCGGTGTTGTTATCCCTGCCCCGATGGCAGGAAACGGCTGAAATCAACAGAAAAAGGGAGAGCAGAAGTGCCGCGGTGCGTGTGACGTTGGTGATCTTCATATGCTTTCTCCCTTCTGTTGGATTTTTGTCGTACGGGGATGCCGCTTGGCGACATCCCCGTGGGTTTTGGATCCGTAAGGTAGTACCTTGTGGAAATTTTGATCAGTTCAGCATGAACAAGCCTTCCAGCTCGTAGTAAGAGATTTCCTCGTCCCCGTATCCCGTGTTGATATAAATGTAGAAATCATCACGGCATTCCTCGGGAATCAGATCAAGGAGATCCTTGGAGATGGTAAGCATGGTTTTTGCATCGTTGAGTACGAAATACTCATCCATAATGCCCATCTTTTTGATGTCATCGGTGTTAAGATATGCGCGGTCAAGCTCGCACACATAGTAGTTTCCGTCGGCATCCCAATCGTAGATTCTTCGAGCGTAAACGTAGTAACCGTCCTGTCCCTTAAGGTAGCCCTCGCCGTCCTTTTCATAGAACACGGTGCCGTCGTCCAGCTCGGTGATCGTCCACTCTTCTTCGGAGATCTCATAGTAGCTGATCTCCCAAACCGTCCAACCGTCTGCGGTCTTTTCGTCAAATTGATACGATTCGCAATCGGTGTAATTGGGTGCTTCAGCCAATTCCTCGGTCAAAACCACAAAGGCATTATCGTTGCTGTCGTAATCAAAGTCGATCTTGCCATAATACTTCGTAGCGCCGGTTGCGGGATCCACAGCCATGTATGCCCAAAGAAGCTCGGCAGCCTCGCTGTTGAAGTCATCCTCCGTGATCTTTTGATTTTGGTAGCTATAGTACTCGTTGTCGTAGTAATAGCACCTTCCTGCCAGCATGACGTAGTGCTGCGTGTTGGTGTAGACCTTGCTTACATATGCAAAGTTAAAGGTACCGTTGACATACTCGGAGTCACTATACGTAACGGTGTATCCGGACGTGTTGACTTGCGCTTCCTCGCCTACCTTGAGGTAGGTATCGTTCAGGTAGTCAAACATACGCACGTACTGCTTTTGTCCATCAATAGTGATGAAGTAAACGGTGGTGCTGTATTTTGCGATCTTCTCGCCGTTCTCATCTGTAATGGGAGCACCGTTCTCGTCGTTCTCATAGAGGTAAAGTGTTACGGAGTTGACGGGAATCAGTGCGCCGTTGTAATAAACGGTAGAGGGATAGCTGTTTTCTGTGCCGTACTCTACGGTCAGGGATGCAAAATACTCGTCGGCAGGCATCATGCCCTCAAACTGGAGTACAGACTCGCCGTTTTCCTCTGCCTGCGTCAGCGCGTAAAGCTGTCCTTCCTTGACAACAAAGAACACGCTGATGACATTCGGATAGAAGGAGTACTTATCACTGTTGAAGAAGCAAACGTTTGCATCGTAAACGGGCAGGATCTCTCCCGTTGTCTTGTCCTTAAAATCGTATCTGTAGGAGAACTCACTGAAATACCAGCCGTTTGTGATCAGCTCGGCATAGCTTTCTACCGTGGCAAGATCGTAAACGGGGATATAACTGTAGTGATAGTACTTGCCGTCCTTGAAGACGTAGTTGGAGCCGCTGGTGTAGGAGGTGACACGGTCGTAGATATTAAGACCTGTTTCCTCGGACTTTTGCTCATTGTAGGTCAAAAAGCCCTCGGCGGGAATCTCCCAACCAAGCTGATAGGAGACGTTGATCTTCTTGCCGTTGCGGAAGAAGATGGTCAAGGAGCCGTCATCGTTGATCACGGTCTCGTACATCGCCTGATCGTTTTCACCAAAGAGGTGATCCCATGAGAAGTCCTTTTCGGCCTCTCCATGACTGCCGCCAACGCCGATCTTGATCTGCTCGGGAATCATGTAAGCACCCACCGTGTAGAATGCATCGTAGGTTGTGCCGTTTGCCTCGTAGGATGCACGGATATCAAATGCGTAAGAGTCGCCCTCCTCGGTGCAATGAGACTTCAGCTTTGCGATCAGCTCTGCCTTAATGGTGTAGCTTCCGTCAGCATTTTTGGTTACGTAGTCCTCAATGCGATACATCTGAGAATAGGATGCATGATAATCGGTGCGTGCTTCGCGGTAGCGGACGTCAACAAGCGTCTCGCCCTGATATCTGCAAACGGTTTGTACAAAGACGCCGTCTGCAATTTCCACAAAGCCGTAAACAAGGGTCTCGCCGCTCCAAGGCTCGTTGCCCAGAACGTACATTTCATTTCCGTCGGGCAGGGTGATCTTTTCCAGATCCTCAACGTAGATACCCTCTTTGACGTTGTAAAGCGTTGCAAAGGTGGTGTTGTTGACCTTGACGTAATAGGTGGGAACGTAAGCATAGAAGTAAACCATGCTGATGCTTGCGGTTACTTCGTTGCCGTTGGCATCCACGATCTTGTTGCCTGCCATTGAGCTGTTGCTTTGCCAATCGTAATTGGGAAGCGTGGTGACCTCTGCATCAAGCACGTATTGATTGTAGCCGCTGTGCCAATTGGTTTGTACCAGAACGATGTCGTTGCCGTCTACGTAGCCATCCAAATAAGCGTTGGAGAAATAATCCTCAATACCAAAGTCTACAATCACTTCGCCGAGTCTGATCTCAACGCCGTTGTAAAGGATGGGCTTTGCATAATCGTTATTGGAGATCGAGCTGATGCGAATGTTTTGCATCAGTTCCTCCAGAGTAACACTCTGCGTAACTTCAAAGAACGTCTCGTAAACGTATTTGTCATTTTCCTTGTCGTAGTATCCGTTTCCGTAGGTGTTGTACGTCAAAGCATATTCCCAACCGTTGGCGGTCTGGTAAACGTAACCGAGAACGGTAGAATAAACGGGAGTACGGAGCTCGTTGCCGGATGCGTCAACGGAATTGTAATAAGCGTAAGGCGCGGTGCCTTCTTCGGGCAGGATCAGTGTAGGATCGTTCAAAATATCTGCCCATACGATGGTTTTGGCGACCTCATCATAGCCGTCGACGTACTCGGTGTGGTATTCGTAATACTTGTCGCCTACCTTGATCAGGTTCTCCGTCATGTTGGAGCTGCTCCAGAAGGATTTGTCAAAGGCATATACGTCGTAGCCGAGCTCTGCGGACATGGTATCGTCTTTCTTGAGCAAATCGCCGATGTTGAACGTATTGTAGCCCTTGATGGCAATGGTGGTCTCAAACGTACCGTTCAAACCGCTGATAACCAGATTGCCTGCATTGTCGTAGGAAGCAGTAACGCGGTCATTTGCAATGGGCTGGAATACAGCGGGAATTTCAACCTTTACGCTGTCGTCGATCTTGACCTCTACCGAAATATTCTCAAAGGTGACACGGATCGGCTCGGAGCTTTCGGTTTCGCCGGGCTGCAGCATATCCAGCTTTTCATCCAGCTTGATCGAGATCAGGTTGCCGTTTGCATCCACTGCAAAGGAGAGATCCATATCAACGTCAAGCACGGTCAGATACTGCTTGAGCATTGCCGTCAGCTCTGCGATTTCAACCGGCTCGCCTTGGAGCGTGATGGCGGTCTCGCCAAGCGTGACCGTAGTCAGCATTTCGTTCATTTGTTTGTAGAACGCTTCCAGGGTTGCATCCTCGTCCTCAAACATTGCTGCAACAAGATCGTCCAGCGTCAGGCTGCCGTTTTCGGCAACAAATGCCTCGCAATCAAACTCGTTGCCCGTAGCTTCAAGGGCGATGGTATCGATGATCTCGTAAAGCTCTGCCATCGTGCAGATCTCGTTTGTCTCCAGCGTGGAGATCAGGAGATCCACTGCATCCTTGATGGTCATGGTTCCGGGGAACTGCTGGCGGATATAGGATACGCAGGCTTCCCAATCAGTCAATTCGGGATAGGTTGCTACGATGTCGGCACCAAAGATCTCATAGAAGACCTCGGAAAGTGCCATTTCGTTGTGTGCCTCAAACCAGCCGATCACACCGTTGATCGAGGTCATGAGAGGCTCAATGTTCCATGCATAGTCGGTGCGTCCCTCTCCCTGAGTGGGTGTCATGAACGCGGAAAGCACGGTCAAAAGATCATTTTTGGTGGGAATCTCTACGCCATCCTTCAAGGAGAGAGAGGGCTGATAGCCAAGCTTGAGTGCGGCGTAAGCATAGACGGTCTCAAAGGAATCAAGAATCTTGGAAAGATCCTCTACGGTGTACTCTGCGCCTGCTGCTGCAAGTGCTGCGTTGATCTCCTCACCGCAGATCTCGCTGTAGTGCGCAAGCAGCTCTCTTGCCTGTGCAAGGTAAGCGGCAGCCATGGGATCCAACGCTTCAAACGTCTGCTTGGCGTATTCCATGTAAACGTCAAACGGCAGAGCAAAGTAGGTGGGAAGATCGGAGATCTCCACCCAAGTCTCGGTCTGATTCGATCTTGCGTAAGCAAATACGCCGTTGCGATAGAATGCACTGATCGTAGCCGAACGGGTGGTTCCGTCCTCAAGGGTCACCGTCTCTGTCAGATCGACCAGCATAAGATAGGAATTGTTTTCCTCGTTGACCTTTGCATTGACGGTATAGGTCACACCGTTCATGGAGTAGGTTGCTGTCAGCGAGCCGTTGCCAAGGTTGAATGCCTCTGCAAAGATCAGCTCCAGCATTTCCTGATAAGAACTGAAGGAAAGGGGCTTGATGTTGCCGGTTGCGGCAAGACGAACCTCCTCAACCTCTCCGCAGGCAGGGCAGTGACGGCGGCGCAGACCCGAGTTGATCTCGGTAGGCTCAACCACAACCGTCCATTCGGTCCAATTGTGACCGAGTGCGGGAGTGACAACCTGCTTACAGGTGGTACAGGTGGAGGGAGTGGTGCAGGTTGCAACTCCGTCCAGCGTGTGTCCGAGTGCGCGAACATACTTGACGAGCAGCTCGTGGTTGCAGTTTGCGCAAACGCGAGTTTCGTAGTCGCCCTCGTCACAGGTGGGCTCGGCGGGAATGATTGCGCCGTAAGCGTGATCCTGCTTTTCAACAATATCGTCGATGGTGCTGGCGTTGCAGCAGCTGCACTTGTAAACGGTGTAGCCAAAGCTCTCGCAGTTAGCATCGTACTTTTCGGTGGTGGGCTGATAATCGTGATTGCCGCGGCGGCACTGCATCTCCTGCGTTTCCTTATAGGCAACCGCATAGAAGGAGAAGTGCTCAACCGAGAAGGATACCATGCCTGTCTCGGTGTTGTAGGTGGCGGCGATCTCCTCGATCGTTCCGTCGTTTGCTACGTACCAGATGATAACGCCGTCGGGATCCTCGTCTGCCTTAAGCGTGTAGGGCATGGTGACCATGACCGATGCATCAAAGCCTGCGACGGGAGCATCGTTGACCTTGACGCTGAAATCGTAGACGTCAACGTTTTCAAGGCGCGCCTTCTGCTCCTCGGTCAGGTTGGTGGCATTGCTGATCAGATCGTTTTTGTCGGCAACCACGTCGGCACCGATCGAAACGTCGGCATCGGCGTTTTCCTTAAGCTGAGATACGACTTCCTTGGGGAACTCGATGCTCGCCTTCTCCATGCTGACCTCAAATGCGGTGTCGTCGGGGATCTTATCTGCCTTGACCTCTGCCTGAACCACGTTGGCAGCATCAAACTTGGAGGTCTGGTGCTGACATACGGTACACTCCTGCGTGGTCCAGCCATCGCCGCGGCTTGCCAGCTCGCGGTAGCTGTGAACGCCGGTAGCCGTCAGGGTTTGTGTGTTGGTAGCCTGACAGTGCTGGCAGGTGTAGGTGATGTTACCGTCCTCGGTACAGGTAGCGGCATTTCTTTCGGTTTCTTTCCATGCGTGGTTGTTGACGTTTACGGGGATTTCAACCTCCTCGTGAGCGCCGCAAGCGCAATCGCGGGTCTTGAGTCCCGTTTCGGTACAGTTGGCTGCGGTGGTATTCCACTTGCTCCAGCTGTGTCCCGTTGCCTTGTCTGCCGCAGTGGTTCCGTATACCTTGTAAACACCGTTACAGTCGGAGCAGGTGTATTCCTTGTAAGCATCCTCAAGGCAGGTAGCTGCGTGAACCACCTCACTGCCCTCGACTGGGGTATGTACCTTGTTCTCGTTCATGGTGCAGGTGGTGCAGGTGTGGTTATGCGTGCCGTCCAAAGCGTCGTGGTAGACGTCGTTATGGGGGACGGTTGCAATGGTTTCGGTTTTTGATTCGCCGCAACCGGTACAGGTGATGGTGGTTACGCCGGTGGAAATACAGGTGGGCTGCTTGGTGATCGTGCCATTATCCCAGGTGTGGGCAAGCTTTGCAATGGCAGTGCCCTGCTCCACGATCTCGGTACAGGCGTTGCAGACCTTGTTGCCTGTAAAGCCTTCCTCAGCGCAGGTGGGCTGCTTTGCTCCTACCAGCGTTGTGGTAGCGTGCGTACATGCGGTGGGTGTGTCGGGGGGATTTGTGCCCTCCTCGGTGGGTGTGGTTGTGGTGTGCTCGTGTTGCGTGCCGGTGGTTTCGGTATTGGCCGTGCCGTTGTTAAAGCAGGAGGTCAAAAGCGTACACAAAACCAAGAGTACGAGCAGCGCGGGCTTCATGAAATGACGAAAATGGTTCATCTTTTCTCCCTTTCTGAAAATGTTTTTTGCGATCATTACGGAAGACTTTCCTCGCAAGATCACCTGCTGCTTGCGAAAAGAGAATTCAATAATTAGTCAGCTGTTTGATTATAATACTTTATTATAAATTAATATACTTATATTTGTAAATTTTCTGTAAATCAGACCGACATTTTATAAATAGGTTGAAAAAAATGCGTCAAGGGTGGGCTTATGAAGGCTCGCCTTTTTGAAATTAAGAATTATTTACAGAGAAGTGAACGGTATGCACTTTACTATTTTGGCATTGACAAATTGCTTAATTTATGATATAATGAAACTGTATAAATTATCAAAAATTATGAAGGGAGAAATAAAATGGATCAAAACAATCAATGGATTCCGGAGGAAAACAACGGCACAGCGAAAAACGAATTTCAGTTTGAAACAGGCGATAAGACGCCAAAAAAGAAACGCGGATTTTGGTTAGGGTTGATTCTCGGTGGGATCGGCGGGCTCGTTGTGGTGGCGCTTGCGGTTGCGGCGATCTTGTTTGTACCCGTTCTTTTTGGTGATCCCGTGGAAAACACAGTTGACGCGATCTTCTTTGACGTCGATGCGGTGGAAACGCTGTTGACCGACTTTGAAAAATCGGGCGTTAACGTTAAAGCAAGCGGACGTGTTCCCCAAAGCGTGATGCAGGGATTGAGAACCGATCTGACCGTAAAGATGGATGGAAGTGCGATTGGCGCGGACGAGCGGGAGGTTGGCACCTTTACCGTGACTTTGGGGGCCGGTGAGCAGGAGCTTGCCTGCACTGTATATTACGACAACGAAATCATTGCCGTCAAGGGGCTTTGCGAGGACAAGGAGCAATACGTCAGCCTGCCCCGAAAGGGCGTGAGCGCAGCGTTAAAGGAATCTCCCCTGCACCCGAACAGCGACACACTGTTGGCGATGGATGAGGATGCATACGACGAGCTTGTTGCTTATTTGGAGTCGCTGGATACCGAGGTGACCGAGAGCGACGAGGAAATGGAAAAATCAATAGACAATTTCGTCAAGGAGATCGAAAAGCAGGCGAAAACGACTACAACGTTTGGCTTTCGCAAGGACGGCTTCGGTCTTTATAAAAAGGTGAAGATCGAGCTTGACGGCGAGGCGTTGGATAAAATCGTAAAATGCGCGATTGACGAAGCGGAGGATAACGAGCGTCTGGATCATATCATTACCTTTCACGGCGAGGTTGACGAAGCCACGGGAGAAGCGGAAAAGCTAACGCTTTCCGATTGGCTGAAGGAGCATGACGATCGGCTCGACAGTACTTCCCTTTTGGTGGTTTATACCGTTGCGGGCGGCAAGCTGGATACGATTAACATTCAGGCGAGCTGGGAAAACGATTTGGAAAAAACCGATTCCTTTGCGTTGGAAATCTCTTTTGTGTATGACGAGGACGATCTTGGTTTTGATGCGAAGCTGATTGAAAAGACAGCAGGAAAGGCGTTTACCTCGGTGGAAACCTCCAATATGGAGTACCGTAAGGAAATTGAGAAGGATAAGATCGGACTGCGCGGTCGTATCAATTACGAAAACAGACTTGAAGAAAAGAATACGGTGACAAAGGAAGGTACAAGCGAGTTGTATCTGGTTTACGACAAGGATGAATGCGAATATCACTTGGAGATCACCGATTCGGAGAGCGAGGAAACAACCGAAATTCGCGGAGCATTTGAGTTGAACGCCCGAAAGCAGCAATTTGAATTTTCAATTGCATCAATCAAGAGTGGGGATACCAACATAGACAACGCAATCTTTTCAATTTCTGCCGAAAAGACCGATAAAAAGCCAAATATTTCCAAGCCCGAGCATCAGCCGCTTTTGAAAATGAAAGTCGAGGACTTGAAAAAATTTTTCTGGAAGCTTCCTATTGACGGTTTGGATGCCGTTGCAGAGGAATGGATCGGTGCCCCCATCTCCTCTTATCTCGGTATCATCGTCACCTCCGACGATAAAATTCTTTTGCAAAAAGAAAAGGCAATGAAAGAGGTGCAGGAGAGTTATGACGCATACGTCAAATATCTAAAATATACGAGTAGCGGCACGAGAGTTGTAAAAACCTACGTATATATTGAGGAGTATGAGTTCTACGTTTTGATGAGTTATAATATAACCAATAATACCATTCAAATTGATGCTGCCTACGAACTGACCGATCAGCAAAAGCGCACATACCGCGAGGCAAATGTGGAGAATGGTACAATGACGATAAAAAAATAAAAAGTGTTACATTGATCGCGTTAAAGCCCCTGTGGTGCGCAACCCTGCGCGCCGCAGGGGGTTTTTGAGCTGTAAAAACTGCGGCTTTTTCAAAAGTTAGCAATTGCTAACCATTGCAGTCCAAAAATGAGTTAGCATTCGCTAACCACGCAAGGCAAAAACCGCCGAACCTTAGGAACTCGGCAAAAAAAACGAATTTTAAAATTTTACTTCGGCAAAGCAAGGAAGTTTTTGCTTCCCCCTTGAAATCAAAAAACGGTTGTGCTATAATATGGGGTGTATGGAACAAAACCCTTGCAAGGAGGGGTTGGAGGTAGCTTATGAAGATCAGAATCGGTATTTACGGATACGGAAATCTCGGCAAGGGCATTGAAAATGCCATTCGCCAAAATTCCGACATGGAGCTTGTTGCCGTCTTTACACGGCGCGATCCCACACAGCTGAGGATCGCCACCAAAGGGGCGGCGGTCTGCCACGTGAGCGAGGCGGAGCATTTTGTAGGGAGGATCGACGTCATGATCCTGTGTGGCGGCAGTGCTACCGATCTTCCCGAGCAAACGCCCGCGCTTGCAAAGCTTTTTTGTGTGGTGGATAGCTTTGACACCCATGCAAGGATCCCCGAGCATCTTGCCCGTGTGGATGCGGCGGCTCGTGCGGCAGGAACCACCGCGATGATCTCGGTGGGGTGGGATCCCGGAATGTTCTCGCTCAACCGCTTTTACGCAGGCGCCATTCTGCCCAACGGCAAGGACTATACCTTTTGGGGCAAGGGTGTGAGCCAGGGACATTCCGATGCCATTCGTCGCATTGAGGGCGTTTTGGATGCCAAGCAATATACCGTTCCCGTAGAGGAGGCAATGAATGCCGTGCGGAGCGGGACCGAGCCTGTTTTGACAACGCGACAAAAGCACACACGCGAATGCTACGTTGTGGCGGCAGAGGGCGCTGATCTGGCAAGGATCGAACGAGAGATCAAGGAAATGCCCAATTATTTTGCCGATTACGATACCACGGTGCATTTTATCAGCGCCGAGGAGCTGAAGCACGATCATAGCGGGATCCCCCACGGCGGTGTGGTGATCCGCAGCGGAAAAACGGGTGCCGCCTTGGAGCACCGTCATGTGATCGAATACAGCCTGAAGCTGGATTCCAACCCCGAATTTACCGCCTCCGTCATTGTTGCCTTTGCGCGCGCAACACACCGTATGCACACGGAGGGAACTGTTGGCTGTAAAACGGTTTTGGACGTGCCGCCCGCCTATCTTTCCCCACGCTCTGCCGAGGAGCTGATCAGGGAACTGCTTTGAAAGAAATTGCAAATAAAGAGAAGTCGCGGTGGGTTTTGCGACTTCTCTTTTTGATGTTTTGATAAAAGGGGATTTTTATGGATTTTCAACTACCGATGAACGGTTACGTTCCAGAAAGAGCGTTTTTTGAAGGAAAGGACGGACGCTCGGAGCGTTTGTGTATGGAAAGGATTGCTGTGATCGATGCATTGCACGGCTATCGGGTGCTTGTCCGCCACAGCTTTGAGATTGGTCTTGAAAGCGATCTTTTTTCGGCATTTGGGATCGACCGAGACGAGAAAAGCTATTTTATGAATACATTGGAGACGCGTCGGCGCCTATTGCTTCACGGTAGCCTTGGGGAGGTATTGGTCTTTTGCGATTGGCTCTCGGAGACGGGGCTTCTCCTTGCCGTGGCACTTCCCGAATCACGCGGCGTGTTGATGCAGGCATTGGGCTTGATGCGGCGCGAGGACATTGCGATTTCCCCCTTTCCTGCCGAGGCGTTGCAGGCGGTTGCGCATCCGATTGACGATGTAATCGGGCATCTTTCCGAGTTGTTTTTTTATTTGGATCGGATTTTTTCCACCGACTATACCCTTGGACTGATGACACGTGTGCTTTTGATCGGAGCTTTTGTGGGCTGCCGCGTGTCTTGCGAGGCACTTCCCGTGGAGTTCCCTGCCCTTTGCGCGGCGGATTCTGCACGTCTTTCGGCATTTTTGCTTTGCAGTCTGATCACCCTGCGGCGGCAGAACCATCCCGTTTTGGCAACGGCAGAGGGGAATTCGGTGCTTCATAACAACTTTTTGTGTCGGTTGGATTATACCGCAAGGAATCACCCGTTGGAAAACAGTGAAACAGGCAAGGACAAAAATGACCCGCGCGGTGCCAAAAAGCTTGGGCGGCGGTCGGGCAAATGGGAGCCTTTGTTGGAGCTGGCGTTTTTGGAGCATGAGGCGTTTCGGTCATTTGACATCGATTTGGGGGAGCGGACACTTTCCCTTGAGGCACCGATGATCCCGGCGACCTTTTCCTCCCTGCTCCACGCTACGGGCGAGCTTCTCTTTCTGCGCCTGATTTTGGAAAATACCGATCACGTATAGTGATTTTGGAAAAATACAATTCATAGCAGCATCCTCCTCCCCCAAATGACGTTATTTGTCGTTTGGGGGATTTCTGCCCCAAAAATCATAAAACCACTTGACATTGACCCTGCGTCAAGTGGTATAATATAGAAAAAGGGGGCGATGACATGGATCAAGAGCGTTTCTATGACATTACAGAGGTGTGTCGTCTGCTTGGTACCACCTCAAGAACGCTTCGTTTTTATGAAGAAAAAGGGATCATACAAAGTACCACGCTCGGAACCTCGGCAAGACGTCGATATACCGAGGATCAGCTCGCAAGGATCAAAAACGTTTTTGTATTGCGTACCCTTGGACTATCGATCCATTCGATTACAGAGCTGCAGGCGGAGGAGAACGACTTGAAAAATGCGGTATTGTCAAGGCGGGCTGAGATCTACGCACGGATGGATACCTATCTCCGAGAGCTGAATTTGTTAAACGAAGCACTTTCTGCTCTTGAATGTGGGAAACCCATATTTGACGGTGGGCGGGTGCCTGAGGATGAAACCGAAGAAAAACAGATCCTGCGGGATTGTGCAGAAGCAGTTGTGAGCGGCGACGTTGATCGCCTTTATCGGCATTTGAGTCCCCGTCTGATACAATATATGCCAAAGGACGTTTATGCGCAGGTGCGAAAAGATACCCTTTTGCCGCTGGGGAATTTTTTGTCGCTTGAAAAATTCTGCTCTGACGAAAAGCTTCCAAACAAACAATACTGTTTTTTAAAATATTCAAGGCTTGGTCTTAAGATTACGGTCTTTTTTTACGGAGGCAAGATTGACGGTCTTTGGCTCGGATATTATGATACGAATGTTGGAGGATGGAAATGAAAAAGAAAAGAATTGTCGCAATGCTTTTGCTCGGGTGGAGCATTTTATCGCTGTCCTCTTGTCAGGTGAATTGGTTTGACAAGCATTACGACGTGCCTTGGTGGGTGATTGCTATACCGACTGTTATTTTGTCAATGATGATTTGGATCGCCGCAGGAAGCTATATTGCGTCAAAAAAATACGTTTGTTCCAAATGCAATCAAACGTTTTATCCAAAATGGTGGAAAGCCGCAGTATCCGTTCATATGGATGACAGTCGGGTTTTTAAATGTCCTCAATGCGGCGAGAAAGGCTTCTGCAAACCCTTTGGTAAAATGGAGGAGTAACTATGCTCACATACTTTTGTATCACCGTTGTTGCAAATATTGTGGCTGCGTTGATCTTTTACAAAAGCATCAATATTTCCGCAATGTCGATTGTTCCGCTGTTTTTGATCACATTGATGATCTTTCAAGCACACGTTTTCAAAAATGAAAAAATCGAAAATGGCTTTCGAACCATGCACAGGTCAAATCTCACCGCAGATGAAGAAAACGGCATGATGGAAAGCGGAGCAAATTTTCTATTGCGTACCGTTCCGTTTATGATCCCTTTTATTCTTTTCTTTCCGTCACTCATAAAGGCGCTTTCGGTCTTGATCTATCTTTTCGGATTGCTTGGAGGTCTTTTGATCTACCGTTTCAAAAACAAAAGAAAGATCCATGATCGCATGGATTTTGAAGAAAAAGAACGCCGTGAGCAAGAGAAAAAAGAAGAGCTTGGAAAATGAAAACCGTAATTTCTCCGCCCCGCCTTGCGCGGGGCTTTTTGCCGTCTCTGCACAAAATCACCTCTCCCACCATATGATTTTGTAGGTGACGTCTTTTGCCGAAAGGCTTTTGGGGATCCCGTTTTGATCAGTAATCAGGGTGGAGCCGTCCGCAAAGGTGAATAAGTATCCGTCGTCATTCCGCCGCAGGGTAGCGGCTTCGACGCTTGCAAGGGAAACGAGCGACGTCAAGGGGAGAAGCAAGCCCTTTACCGTCTCGGCATTTGGTGTGATAGCAAGAGTTCCCCGCGTGAGTGTTGCCTCGCTGCTTGGCATGCCGTCGGGAGCGATCTGTACGGCAATTCTGATGTCCGAAAGAACGGTGGGAGAAAGATACTCAATGCAAAACGCCCCGTCCTGCCCCTCTCCCGTGATCTTTGCCGTAAACGGGGTGCCGTGCAATTCCCCCTCGATCTCTGCCGAAAACGGGAGCGTGAGCGCATCGCATCTTTTGGGCGGATCGCTTCTGCAACCGCAAATCAAGGCAGGACACAGTAACAAAACAAAAAAGCAATATATGACGCGTTTCATGTCGTGGATTCCCTTCTTTGTCGGATTTTTACTTTGTAAAAGGTTTCTCTTTATCATATGATAAAAAATTTTTGTTTATGTGTCAAAAAAGCATTGCAATATTTGTCTTGTTGTGGTATAATAGAAAGGAATATGACCGTTTGCAAAAAATCGCAATTTTTATCCGATGAGTGCCATGAAGAAAGGGGGCGATGGGAACGGAACGGATCTACAAGCTATATTCCTCTTTGACCGAGCTGGAGCAACGAAAAACCTGGGCGGAGATCGATCTCAGTGCCCTGCGCTCCAATTATCTGTTGTTGCGTGATACCTTTTGTGCCTCCGACACCAACACGCGTCTGATTGCCGTGGTCAAGGCAGAGGCATACGGTCACGGCGCGCCCGAATGCGTGCGGACGTTGCTTTCCGAGGGCTGTGACTTTTTTGCCGTCTCCTGCATCGACGAGGCGGTTGCCGTGCGAGGTGTTTGTGACGGTGAGAGCAAAAAAGCCGACATTCTCATCCTTGGCTACACTCACCCCTCGCTTGCCTCTCAGCTCGCGCGCTTTAACATCATTCAAACCCTGCTCTCCGAGGATTATGCCGTCAAGCTCAACGCCGCCGCCCACGATGCAAACGTGTCGTTGCGCACGCACGTGGCGCTTGACACGGGCATGAACCGTATTGGCTTTGTGGCGCATACTGCCGATGAAATTGCCGCCACCGTTGCGGCGATCTCGCGCGTGCATCGCTTTTCCAATCTTTTGATCGAGGGTATGTTTACACATTTTGCGCGTGCCGACGAAGCACCCGACGGAGAAGGAAATTGGCGCACCGATCAGCAATCCGAGCGCTATCACGCGGTTCGCTGCGGGCTGGAGACAAGGGGCATTCAAATTCCCTTTCATCATGCCTGTAACAGTGCCGCATCGGTGCGGCGTGCCGCCGATCGTATGGACGGCGTGCGTGTGGGAATTCTTCTGTTTGGCGCCCGTCCCTCCGATTATATCGAGCTTCCGCTCAAGCCCGTGATGAAGCTGAAAACCGTGATCTCGCATCTTCACAAGCTGCAACCCGGGGAGGCGGTGAGCTACGGTGGCACCTATACCGCCGAGACCGAGCGCTTGATCGCTACCATGCCCATTGGCTATGCCGACGGATTCTTGCGGGCGTATAGCGGCTCCTTTGTAACCGTGCATACGCAGGACGGCCCCTGCGCGGTTCCCATTGTCGGTCGCATCTGCATGGATCAGTGTATGATCGACGTGACGGATACGGGCGCGCGACCGGGCGACGTCGTGACGCTGTTTGGAAATGATCCCAAGGAGCTTTACGCCTACGCCGACCGCGCCGCTACCATCGACTATGAGTGCCTCTGCCTCATCTCCTCTCGCGTCACTCGCTGCTATGTCGGTGAGTAGAACGTAGGGGATGCGGTTTTTGCCTCCGGCGGCTTAAGAAACTTTTTGAAAAAGTTTCTTAAGAATCTTCAAAACTTTCACTGCATTTTTGATTGTGACCCTCCTTTCAAAGAAGGACACACGTATTCCCACTCTTTTCTATCAAGGGTGAAAGTTTATCCTTGATGCAATCGTTTTGGGTTATCCGTATTCTATAGCCTTTTCGTGCAAAATCGCTGAAGCATGATTTTGCAGGGTAACAATTGCCATGGCAAGAGTAACTTTTTCGGGAGAGGTGGCAGGGTT
>JAGANE010000009.1 GCA_017624395.1 Clostridia bacterium | reverse complement strand
GGAGAACTTTTTTCAAAAAAGTTCTCCCTCTCCCCCGCAAAAAACAAAAACAAAAACAATAAATACACTTATACGATTTGGAAGATAAAGAATTTCAGGTAATCGGTTTCGGGGACGTTCCAGAGGATGGGGTGATCGGGGGCTTGCTGACGCGCTTCAATCTGTCGCAGACCGACGCCCGCATCGGAGGCGGCGTTGTGGAGCATTTGCTTAAAGTAGGTTTCGGTCATAAAATGCGAGCAGGAGCAGGTAGCGAGGTAGCCGCCGCGCGGCAAAAGCTTCATAGCTTTGAGATTGATCTCCTTGTAGCCCTTGATCGCATTTTTGAGAGTGTCGCGGCTCTTGGTAAACGCGGGCGGATCGAGAATGATAAAATCATAATCCTTGCAGTTGCTGCTGGCTAACTCGGTCAAAAGATCAAAAACGTCGCAGCAGGTGAATTTTATATTACTTTGTAAGGAGTTTCTCAACGCGTTAGCTTCTGCTAACTTAATGGCATCGGCGGATATATCCACCGCGTTGACAAGCTCCGCGCCTGCCGCTGCGGCATTGAGCGCAAAGGACCCCGTGTGGGTAAAGCAATCCAGCACGCGGCGACCTGCGGCGATCTTGCGAATGGCGGCGCGATTGTATTTTTGGTCAAGGAAAAATCCCGTTTTTTGCCCGTTGATATAGTCCACCTCGTAGAGAATGCCGTTTTCTTTGATCGTGGTTTTTCCGTCAAGATCGGTGGCAAGTCCTTCCCCCGACCAAAAGCCCGTGGATTGCTCCATGCCCTCCAAGGTGCGAATGGCAACGTCGTTCCGCTCGTACAGTGCATCGATCGTTTGTCCAAATTCCTCGCGGAGCAGGCGGATCAGGAGCGTGTACAGAGTGTCCTTAATGCGCTCTATTCCAAGGGAAAGCACTTGTGTGACAATGATATTGTCAAAGCGGTCAACGGTAAAGCCGGGGAAGGCGTCGGCTTCGCCAAAGATCAGACGGCAGCAACGAAAATCGTCGTCTCCCATTACGGTGCGGCGATAGTCGATCGCCCAACGGAGCTTGCGCTCCCAAAAGGCTTGATCAAAGCGGTCGTTGGCGTTTTTGGAGACCACGCGTACACGAATCTTGGAGCTTTGGTTGTAAAATCCCGTTCCAAGGTATCTTCCTTTGGAGGAGAGAACGTCCACAAGCGTGCCGTCTTCGGGCGTTTGGGAAAGGGCGGTGACTTCATCGGCATACACCCATACGTGCCCGCCGCGCAGCATTTTTTCGCCTTTTTCGGTGATTGTAACGGTTGGATATGTTCTTGGCATAGCTGGATCCTTTCGGAAAAGACAAAATGATAAAATTCTTTGAATGATACCACATTATACCACAAAAAATGGGCGGTGGGGAGGCGTTCACAGAAAGTTAACAAGAGAAAAGCAACATAGTCCTTGCAAAAACAGACAAAAAAGGATAAAATATATAAGATAAAGTGAAATTTATATAAAAGAAAGTGAAACATAAAAGTTATGATAGAATTCAAAAACGTAACCTATCGGACGGACAGCGGAAAAGAGATCCTATCCGACGTCAGTCTGCAAATAAACGACCGTTTTGTGGCGGTCACGGGGCCCAACGGCAGCGGCAAATCCACGCTGGCAAAGCTGATTGCGGGGATCTATCTGCCCACGTCGGGTAAAATTTATCTGGACGGTGAGGATATCACCGAGCTTTCGATCACCGAGCGCGCGCGCCGCGGCATCAGCTTTGCGTTTCAACAGCCCGTGCGCTTTAAGGGGATCACGGTCAAGGATCTGATCTCCATGGCGGCAGGAAAAAAGATTACGGTGGGAGAGGCGTGTGCCTATCTTGCCGAGGTTGGTCTTTGTGCCAAGGATTACGTCAACCGTGAGGTGGACGGCTCACTTTCGGGCGGAGAGCTGAAGCGCATTGAGATCGCTATGATCAACGCGCGCGGCACCAAGCTGTCGGTTTTTGACGAGCCCGAGGCGGGAATCGACCTGTGGAGCTTTAACAATCTTATTCAGGTGTTCCGCAGTATGTACGAGCGTACCCACGGAACGATCCTGATCATTTCGCATCAGGAGCGTATTTTGGACATTGCCGATAAGATCGTGGTGATTTCGGGCGGCAAGGTGACGGCGTACGGCGCCAAAAACGAGATTTTGCCCGAGCTTCTTGACGTGCAGACGGGATGCCGTTTTACAAAGGAGGTGCGTAACTGATGGATGCAATACAAAAAAATCTGTTGGAGCAGATCGCGGGGATCCACGAGGTGCCCCAGGGGGCGTATTCCTTGCGTGTCAACGGTACACTGTATGGAAAAAATGACTCCGAAAACATTAGCATTGTAAAGAAAACCGACAAATCGGGCATTGACATCTACGTCAAGGCGGGCACCAAAAACGAGAGCCTGCATATTCCCGTCCTGCTTTCGCAAACGGGTCTGAAGGAGTTGGTTTACAATGATTTTCACATTGGTGAGGATTGCGACGTCACCATTGTGGCAGGTTGTGGGATCCACAACAGCGGCTCTGCCGAAAGTGAGCATAGCGGTATTCACGCCTTTTACGTAGGCAAGGGGGCAAAGGTCAAATACATTGAAAAGCACTACGGCGAGGGCGACGGCAGCGGCAAAAACGTGATGAATCCCACCACCGTGGCGGTGCTTGAGGAAAACAGCTATATGGAGATGGAGACCGCGCAGATCAAGGGCGTGGATTCCACAAGACGAAAGACCACCGCACGTCTTGCATCGGGGGCAACGCTGATTGTAAAAGAGAAGATCATGACACACGGCGAGCAGTTTGCCGAGACCGATTTTACGGTGGATCTGGACGGTGAGGATTGCGGAACGCACGTGGTTTCTCGCTCGGTGGCAAAGGATAACAGCCGACAGACCTTCCTGTCCCGTATTCGCGGTAATAACCGTTGCTCGGGACACACCGAATGTGATGCCATCATCATGGATGATGCGCAGGTCACGGCACTGCCGCAGATCGAGGCGAACCACGTGGATGCATCGCTCATACACGAGGCAGCCATCGGCAAGATCGCGGGTGAGCAGCTCATCAAGCTGATGACGCTGGGGCTCACCGAGGCTGAGGCTGAGGAGCACATTGTCAACGGATTCTTGAAATAAAAAAACAGTGTGGGGGCTGATTCATTTGGCACAGAACAAAAGCCATCCCCTGTAGGTAAAATCAAAAAACAACTAAAAATACAGTTTTCATTTTTTAAAGGTTGAAATCCGCCGAATTTTTCGGCGGATTTCCTCGTTTTATGTGGCTTTTTAGTCGCGCTTTGGCTCTCCGGCGTATCCTCGTACGCCGACGAGAACCAAAGCATGCCTTCTGTATCCAAATGACTCAGCTCCTTTCGTGCTTTTTTGGAGAAGCGTTGAGAGAGGCGCGACCGGCTGCTTTTACAAAAATGTCGAAATTTCGGGAAACAGTATTTAAATTCGGGGAAAATAAGGTCTTGGTTCAAATTTATTCGTTGCTTTTGCGGGTGTAGAAATTGCGCCTCAAAAATTGTGCAACTCTCACAAAAATCCGGATCTCTCCTTTTTTGAATGATTTTTTTGAATCCTTCAAAATAGGTAAATGTAATTTACTATATCGAAAAAACGATTTTTTGCGATGTCAAAATAGACAAAAAAGTGCACAAAAAGCCGCCATTTCCTCTGCTTGGAGGTCTAAAACAGGTAAATTTTGTTTACAAAACGCAAATATGAGGATATTGGAGAAAAAAACGGCGTTTCTATTTGTAAACTTTTTGCAAAGACGTTTTGTCCGACGCGTGAATGAGGGGCACTTTTGAGCGCTCTGGAGAAATTTTTTTGAAATAGTTTT
>JAGANE010000070.1 GCA_017624395.1 Clostridia bacterium | reverse complement strand
TTCTTATCATCACGCATAAGCTGCACGAGGTACTCTCCCTTTCGGATCGCGTTGCCGTTTTGCGCAAGGGTGAGCACATAGCAACTGTAGAGACTGCCGAAACCACGGCAGCAGAGCTGACCGAAATGATGGTTGGTAAAAAGGTGTCGCTTAATATTGACCGTCCCGAGGCAAAAAATGTGACCGATCGCTTAATGGTGACCAATCTTTCCCTGACCGATGCCGAGGGGATCAAGCTGTTGGATAACATCTCCTTTACCGCAAGTGCAGGAGAGATCCTTGGAATTGCGGGAATTGCGGGGAGCGGACAAAAGGAGCTTTTGGAGTCGATTGCAGGGCTTTCCCACTCGGTGGAGGGTTCTATTATTTATCATAATCCCAAAACCGATGCCGAGGAAAATTTGCGTAACAAAACGCCGATCCAGATCCGCGAGCTTGGTGTCAGACTTTCCTTTGTTCCCGAGGATCGTTTGGGTATGGGACTTGTGGGAAATATGGATATTGTTGACAACATGATGCTGCGCAGCTACCGCAGAGGGCATTCGATCTTTGTAGATCGTAAAAAGCCGCGCGATCTTGCCGAGCGCATCATTCGTGAGTTGGAGGTGGCAACACCCGGGACAAGCACCCCCGTCCGCCGTCTTTCGGGCGGAAACGTGCAAAAGGTGTTGGTCGGACGTGAGATTGCGGCATCTCCTACGGTGCTGATGGCGGCATATCCCGTGCGCTGACTTGACATTAACTCATCCTACAC
The DNA here is from genome assembly GCA_017624395.1 of Clostridia bacterium. Taxonomy (GTDB): domain Bacteria; phylum Bacillota; class Clostridia; order Oscillospirales; family CAG-272; genus UMGS1865. Next base: position 2,994 of record JAGANE010000070.1, on the reverse strand, counting down.
CATTTACAACCTCTTGACCAAGCAAAAGGAGGAGGGAGTTGCCGTGATCTTTGTGGGTGAGGATCTGGACGTGCTGGTAGAGCTTTGTGACCGCATTATGGTTATTTGCGGAGGCAAGGTGACGGGTATTGTGGACGGCAGAACCACCACCAAGGAGGAGATCGGAATTCTGATGACGAAATCCGATGCAGCATTACAAGCAGAGGAGGGAAGCGACCGTGCATAAACCCGAAAAACAAAGCCGTGAGCCGTTGTTTCACGTTGTAAAGCGTGATCTGATCGCTCCCCAAAAGGCACTGCTGATCCGTGTGATCGCAGTTCTTGCGGCATTTATGCTTTGCGCTGTGATGGCATACTTTTTCATTGGCGCAAATCCCTTTAAGTTTATCAAAACCGTGTTCAGCGGTGCATTTGGAACTACGCACCGTGTATGGACGCTTGCCAAGGATTCGGCAATCCTCTTGTGTCTGGCACTGGCGGTAACCCCCGCATTCCGTATGCGATTTTGGAATCTGGGTGCCGACGGTCAGGCATTGATCGGTGCATTGGCGGCAATTCTTTGTGCCAGTGGTTTGGGTGGTAAGATCCCTAATGGCGTACTGTTGATCATTATGCTGCTCGCTTCCGTGCTTGCGGGCGCGGTATGGGGCGTTCTTCCCGCAATCTTTAAGGCGATTTGGGGAACCAACGAGTCTCTCTTTACCTTGATGATGAACTATGCGGCAACGCATTTTGTTACCTTTTCTCTTTTGAAGTGGTTGGTGTCGGACGGCTCTACCACGCTTTCCGAGCTTCCGTTTGGTCACCTTCCCAAGGTTTACAACGAGGAATTTTTGGTTGTACTCCTTTCCGTGGTGCTGACGGTGCTGATCTTTATCTATCTCAACTACACCAAGCAGGGCTATGAGGTGTCGGTGGTGGGTGAAAGTGAAAACACTGCCCGTTATATCGGCATCAACGTCAAAAAGGTTACCATTCGCACCATGTTGATTTCGGGTGCGGTTTGCGGATTTACCGGATTTTTGATCGTTTCGGCATTTGACCACTCGATCACCGCGGAAACGATTGGCGGACTTGGGTTTACCGCCATCATGGTTTCTTGGCTTGCAAAGTTTAACCCCTTGGTTATGATCGTGACCTCTACGCTGATCGCGTTTTTGGAGCGCGGCGGCGCACAGATCTCCACCGATTTCAACGTCAGCTCGGCATTCCCGAGCTTGGTGGTCGGCTTGATCCTGTTCTTCGTCATCGGTTGCGAATTCTTTATCAATTACCGTATCAAATTCCGCACATCTAAGAAAGGAGGCAACGACGAATGAATCCCTTCCTTGATTATTTGTTCAATGCATTGGCACTCGGCGTTACCTTCCTATACGGATCGACGGGAGAGATCATTACCGAAAAGGTCGGACATCTCAACCTGGGTATTCCGGGAATTATGTGCATGGGCGGTGCCGGTGGCTGTCTTGCGTTGAGTATGTTGAACGGATCTGGACTTCCGCCGTTTCTGATCGTGCTGATCGCCATTTTTGCAACCTTTTTCAGCGGCGTACTGATGGGCGCACTGTACAGCTTTTTAACCGTTACCCTGCATGCCAACCAAAACGTAACGGGACTTGCTATGACCACCTTTGGTGTGGGTGCTACCAAGTTTATCATTTCCAAGCTCTCCAGCCCCTACCAATATATGTACGCCATCAAGTATTTCCGTTTTCCGTTTTCCTCCACCACAACCTCCTTGCAGCATTGGGGAATCATGTTTTTCCTCGCGTTTGCGGTTGCAATCGTTGCATCGTGGATTTTGACACGTACCCGTGTTGGTCTGCATTTGCGTGCGGTGGGAGAAAATCCTGCTACGGCGGATGCCGTGGGCATCAACGTGACCGCTTATAAATACGGTGCCACCTGCATCGGTAGCGGCATTGCGGCACTTGGCGGTATCTACTATATTCTTGACTATTCGGGATCTCCCGAGGCATATTTGCAGATCGAGGCTCTCGGTTGGCTTGCCATCGCATTGGTTATCTTTGCTCTTTGGAAGCCTTATCTGAGCATTCTCGGCTCTGCCTTGTTTGGAATTTTGTATATCGCAAGCTCGTTTCTTCCCAACCTTTTGGGATTGGCACTGCCGCAGTACGCAACTCCTCTTTTGAAGATGCTACCTTACGTGGTGACCATTTTGGTGCTGATCATTTCCAGCATTCGCAAAAAGCGAGAAAATCAGCCGCCCGCATCTCTCGGAGTTTCTTATTTCCGCGAGGAGCGATAAGCAGATTTGTCAAATGAAAAAAGAGCGCATGCCTTCTGTGTGAGGCATGCGCTCTTAAAATTATAGACCCAACGAACAGCTTTCGACAGTGTGATAAAAGTTTTGGTCAAGCTTTTTCAAAAGCTTGCGCAGTGGGAGCGTAGGTGTGATATGGAGAATAATTTGGTAAATATCGGACAAAATAGCATTATGAACAGTTATGTAAAAAGCGATGATATTTTAAAAGATATGTGTGGGATTATTGAATCCTCACGAAAGGCAGCTTATCAGGCAGTAAATATGGCACTTGTGCAACGAAATTGGCTGCTGGGACTTCGAATTGCCAGTGAAGAATTGCAGGGAGAAAAGAGAGCTGAATATGGTACAGAAGTGATAAAAAAACTGTCAAAAGCACTTACAAAAGACTATGGCAAGGGTTTTGATTATAGTTCGCTGTATAAGTTTGTGCGGTTTTATAAAGCATTCCCTGATATTTTGGACTCATCGAGTCCAAAATCTACACCATTGCTTTCTTGGACACATTACCGTACACTTTTACAAGTAGATGATGAAGTGGCACGAATGTGGTATGCAAAAGAGGCAGCAGAGCAGACATGGAGTGTAAAAACCTTGCAACGAAACATTTCTTCGCAGTACTATTACCGTATGCTACAAACGCAGCGTCAGGACCTTGTAGAAAACGAGATGAAAGAATTAACAGCCGGTTATCAGAATGATAAGTATGA
>JAGANE010000069.1 GCA_017624395.1 Clostridia bacterium | reverse complement strand
TCCGCACCTCGCAGGCCTCAAACGCCCCGCGCGCCGTGGTGGTAATTCCCGCAAATTCACTTTTCAAAAAGCCCTTTTCCAAAAGGCTCCGCTCTACCGCGTCGGCATCGCTCCGCAACAACGTCAGCGCAAGATATACGCGATTTTCGTCCTGTGAGATCTCCTCAAAGCAAACGCCCCGAGCCTCCAATTCCTCGCGCAAGGCAAGCACGTCGGTGTCGGCGGGACACGAGCCTCGGAGGATCTCGGTCTTTTGTGAGCCGTCAACGTCCAGAGCGAGGTCGTAGCCAAGCCACGGCTCCACCGAGGACATCAGTGCTGCGTTCCGCGTCTGCTCGGCGGTCAGTGCCTCAAGCCTTGCCACCGTATCAAGCGTATCGCAAACCGCTTGCCATGCGCGGGCATCGCGCCCCTCCTTGCAAAATGCTGCTCGGTCAACGCGATGAACCGTTCTTCCGAGACCGCCCTTGCGTGTCGTGTACCTTGCCAGCGTGGGCAGTGCCGCACGAATATCGGCAAGGCGACGCTCCGCAGTGCTTTTTTGCTGATCGATCTCCAACGTCCCAATCGGCATCAGCCCGTTTTGGGAGGACGAGCTTTTGATCTGCACGCATTTGAGGTTCATCAGGCGGCGTACGACGGCATCGGCATCCTTGGTGTAGGTCAGGACGGTGAGCTTTTTCATCGTACTTACCGACATCTCTTTTCAAACCCCCTGACCACGATCTTTTCCGCCATCTTGCGGCGCAGGGAGACCGATTTTTTCAGCTCCTCGGTCTCCTCCGCACAGCGCACGCCCGATTGCTCGGCATTTTGTGCCGTCCGCTCACGGACACGGTCCATTTTTGCGGAAAGCTCCGCAGCGGTCTCGCGCTCGGTTGTTTCACACAACGCCTTGCCGTCTGCCTCGGCACGCGCAAGCATTTCCCTTGCACGCTCTCTCGCCTCGGCAACGATCGCCTCGGCTCTTTCCTCGGTTTCCTTAATTTTGATCATTGATTCTCTTGACATAAAACCTCCTGTGGTTTTCGCGTCATTTCCACCCAAGGCTGCCCTTTGATGGATAGATTTACCAACATTTAATATATTATATCATATACATTTGTAAAATGCAAGTTTTTTATGTCGATTTTCATCACTTTTTCAAAACTTTTTTCTCACGCTCCCGCCTCTCTCGTCAACCGATGCTCCAAAAATGGAGATTGATCGCTGACATTGCGAAAAACAACCAGCTCCTCGCCCACAGGATAGATGCCGTCGGGACGAAACGGGAGCTTTTCCTGTGAAAGCTTGATGCCAAAGGTGGAAAGAATCTGTGCAATTGGCAAAATCGTTTCCTCCTCGGTATTCCAGACGTGGGAAATACGGTGATAGCTCTTTTGCGGCTCCTTCCACTGCCCCGTCAATTTGGACTCGCAAAGAATTGCCGCAAGCCCATCACTTTCCCACGGGACCGACATGGTAAGCTGATAATGCTGACTGCCAAACTGTGAGCGCTCACGAACGCTCTCCAAGCCCAAGAACTCCTTTCGCAGCCCCTCGCCGTACACCGACCTCGCCCACGTGATGCAGGTCTCGGTCAAATGATGGTAAAATTCACGCATCAACGGCTTTTCAACGGGAATCAGCAATTCGGCATCGATGCGTAAAAGGATCTGATACCCCTCGCGTACCACCGCGTGCTTTTCCGTGTGTTCTATCTTCAAAGTAATCGCCTCCTTTCTATCTTTTTATTCACCCCCTCCCCCATTTATGCCGCAGACAAGCGCATCCGCAAAACTTTTCCTAAACAGTACATGGGTATGTGGTCGCGGTTTTTCGTGGGGAGCGGTTTTTCGTGGGGAACTTTTGAAAAAGTTCCCCACACCCCTCAAAACTTTCACTG
>JAGANE010000068.1 GCA_017624395.1 Clostridia bacterium | reverse complement strand
CGCTTTGGCGGTTTGCCCTTCGGGTTTCGACTACGACCGCCCGTGTCATTCTGAGCGTAGTCGAACTTTCGTGCTTGCACGAAAGCGCGCGGCGTAGCCGAAGCGGAATCTCGGGCGGTCTCCGCTCAAGATGACACGCGGAGGAGATTGGTCAAGTTTTAGTTGTTACAAGGTAGTAGGGGCGAACTGTGTTCGCCCACTACAGTGGATTTTTCAAGTCCTAAAAAATCCTTTTTGCCTTCGTCAAAGATACTTTTACGGGAGAGCATTTTGGGTGGTGGTACCGCCTTCTTGAAAAGAAGGTGTAATGCTTTTTCCGCGAGTACCTATGCGGTTACGGATAAACTTTATCTAACCACAATAAAAAAATTCTGTGAAAGTTTTGAAGGGGTTTGGGGAAACTTTTCCAAAAGTTTCCCCAAGAAAACCGCATCCCCGCGTCCTCGCGTCCTCGCGCATCCTCGTGTGACCTTAATTTTTGGGCCAATATTTTTCGATCATTTCGGGCTTGATGCGTTTCATTTCGCTTTTGGGCAGGATGGAGAGAAGCTCCCAGCCGAGGTCAAGCGTTTGCTCGATGGAGCGGTTCTCGTAGAAGCCTTGGTTGATATAGCGGGCTTCAAACGCGTCGGCAAATTTTGCGTAGAGGCGGTCGATGGGAGAGAGCGCGGCTTCACCCAAAACGACCATCAATTCCTTGGCTTCTTTTCCGCGTGCGTAGGCGGAGAAAAGCTGGTTCATGGTGCTTGCATGGTCTTCACGCGTTTTTCCTTGCCCAATTCCCTTGTCCTTCAAGCGCGAAAGCGACGGAAGCACGTCCACGGGGGGCAGGTAGCCTTTGCGGTACATTTCACGCGAGAGAATGATCTGTCCTTCGGTGATATAGCCCGTCAGGTCGGGGATCGGATGCGTTTTGTCGTCCTCGGGCATGGTGAGGATCGGGATCATGGTGATCGATCCGTCCGAGCCCATTTTTCTGCCTGCACGCTCGTACATGGTGGTAAGGTCGGTGTAAAGGTAGCCGGGATAGCCGCGGCGACCGGGAACCTCCTTGCGCGCGGCGGAAACCTCACGCAGAGCCTCGGCGTAGTTGGTAATATCGGTAATGATGACCAGCACGTGCATGTTGCACTCAAAGGCAAGATACTCGGCGGCGGTCAACGCCATACGCGGCGTGGAGATACGCTCGATTGCCGCGTCGGATGCAAGATTGATAAAGAGGACGGTACGGTCGATCGCACCCGTCTTTTTAAAATCGGAGATAAAGAAATCGGCTTCCTCAAAGGTAATACCCACCGCAGCAAAGACCACGGCAAATTTATCGTCCTTGTTTTTGACCTTTGCCTGACGCGCGATCTGCGCGGCAAGGTTGGCGTGCGGAAGTCCCGATCCCGAAAAGATGGGCAGCTTTTGTCCGCGCACCAGCGTGTTCAGTCCGTCAATGGTGGAAACACCCGTTTGAATGAATTCCGAGGGATAATAACGCGCCGCGGGATTGATGGGAGTGCCGTTGATGTCCAGACTTTTTTCGGGAATCAGGCGCGCACCGCCGTCAATCGGCTCACCCATGCCGTTAAAGACACGTCCGAGCATATTGGGAGAAACGGGAAGCTCCACGCCGTGTCCCGTAAAGCGCACCTTGCTGTTGGCAAGGTTGATGCCTGCGGCAGACTCAAAAAGCTGTACCAGCACGTTGCGTCCGTTGACCTCCAGCACGCGACAGCGGCGCACCTCACCGCTCGGCAGCTCAATTTCACCAAGCTCGTCGTATTTGACACCCTCTACCTGCTTGACCAGCATCAAAGGGCCTGCAACTTCTTCAATGGTTCTGTATTCTCTGATCATTTGCCTGCCCTCCTCATTCCTTTTCCACCGATTCGATCAAACGGTCGATCTCGGTGCGAATCTGCTTCAGGATCGCGGAAAACTCCTCCGCATAGGTCTCGTTGGACGCTGTCTTTGCGCGTCCGATGCTTTCATGCACTGCAAGATTGCAGATATCCTCAATGTCCGCACCCGCCGCGATCGCACGTCTTGCCTGATCCTCGTAGGTAAAGATCAGCTCCAGCATCGCGTGCTGCTTGGCAAGCGGGGTGTAGCTGTCAATATCGGTGAACGCATTCTGCTGCAAAAAGTCCTCGCGGATCGATTGTGCCACGTCCAACGTCAGGCGATCCTCCGCCGAAAGGGCGTCCATGCCCACCAGCTTGACGATCTCCTGCAGGTCTGCCTCCAATTGCAACGTTTTGAGACATCTGCCCGTGTAATTCATAAATTCCTTGGAGACGTTCTCCGAGAACCAGCCCGAAAGACGGTCGCGGTAGAGCGAGTAGGAATTGAGCCAGTTGATAGCGGGAAAATGGCGACGGTATGCCAAGGAAGCGTCAAGCCCCCAGAATACCTTAACGATACGCAGCGTTGCCTGCGTGACCGGCTCGGAAATATCACCGCCCTGCGGCGAGACCGCTCCGATTGCCGAAAGCGCGCCCTCACGACCGTCCGAGCCAAGGCAGACCACCTTGCCCGCACGCTCGTAGAACTGCGCAAGACGGGAGGTCAGATAAGCGGGATAGCCCTCCTCACCCGGCATTTCCTCCAGACGTCCCGACATTTCACGCAGAGCCTCTGCCCAACGCGAGGTCGAGTCGGCAATGACTGCCACAGAGTATCCCATATCGCGGAAATACTCGGCAATCGTAATGCCCGTGTAGATCGACGCCTCACGCGCCGCAACCGGCATATCCGAGGTGTTTGCAATCAGCACCGTGCGCTCCATCAGAGATTTTCCCGTTTTGGGGTCTACCAGATCGGGAAACTCACGCAAAACGTCGGTCATCTCGTTTCCACGCTCGCCGCAGCCGATGTAGACCACAAGATCCACGTCACTCCACTTGGCAAGCTGATGCTGTACCACGGTCTTGCCCGAGCCGAAGGGGCCGGGAACGCAAGCCGTTCCGCCCTTTGCAATCGGGAACAGCGCATCGATCACACGCTGTCCCGTGATCATGGGATCGACGGGCGGCAGCTTTTCCTTGTAAGGACGCGACACACGGACAGGCCACTTTTGCATCAGCGTAATGTCCGAAATCGTGCCGTCGTCATATTTGATCTTTCCAATGCGGTCGGTGACACGGAAATCTCCCTCGCGCAGATCCACAATGGTTCCGTGAACCCCCGGAGGCACCATGATCTTATGCTCGATCACACTATTTTCCTGCACCGTTCCGTAAATATCCCCCGCAGAGACCTTGTCCCCGAATTTGAGTGCAGGAACAAAATGCCATACCTTGGCGCGGTCGAGCGCAGGCTCGTCAATGCCACGCGTCAGATTGGCTCCCACCTTGATACGCATCGTCTCCAAGGGGCGCTGGATTCCATCGTAAATATTGGTCAAAAGGCCCGGTCCAAGCTCTACCGACAGCGGTGCCCCCGTGGAAACCACCTTGTCTCCACGACCAATGCCCGCCGTCTCCTCGTAGACCTGAATCGACGCACGGTCACCGTGCATCTCAATGATTTCTCCAATCAGTCGCTTGTCTCCTACGCGAACTACGTCAAACATGTTCGCTTCTCGCATTCCCTCCGCTACTACCAGAGGACCCGATACCTTTAGTATTTTTCCTTCAACCATAAGTTTTTTAACCTTTCAGTTTTTTTCGAGGCTTTTCATAAGAGGGTCGTTTTCGAGGCTCTGCCTCGAGCTCCGCTTAAGAAACTTTTTTCAAAAAGTTTCTTAAGAATCTTCAAAAATTTTCAACGCATTTTATTGTGGTAAAATATAGTTTATCGGTAGCCGGTTGGCACTCCCGAAGCAGTCAGGGACCACTAACCCTGCCTGCTCTCCCGCAAAAGCTTCATTTGCATTTATAAGAGTGGTTAAATTGCCGGAGAATGCATCCCAAAACCTTCGCATACGCCTTCCGTCTCTCGCAATCAAGTTACAATTGCTATGGTAAAACTAACTTTTACGGGAGAGCAATTTGTGTGGTGGTACCGCCTTCTTGAAAAGAAGGTGTAATGCTTTGAGAT
>JAGANE010000067.1 GCA_017624395.1 Clostridia bacterium | reverse complement strand
CTTTTTTCAAGCACAGGCTCCAAGGACTCCAGCACTTCGCTGACAGTCTGGTGGAATTCTGCTTCACCCGGGTTACGCTTGATCACGTCCTGCATGACCTTTGCAAGATATTCGTTCTTGATACTCATATGTATGTTCCTCCTGATTTTGGGCTGGCGTTTCTGCAAGTTTGATTGTCGAAAATTTCACAATTTCTCATTTTTATCTCGTTTTTCAACCAAACACGCCTATGAAACGAATTTATTATAATACAAATATTGCATTTTGTCAACAGTTTTTCAACAAAAAAATCATATCTCGGCGTTTATTTTCCAAAATAGGCAAGCGTCTCCCGCCGAATCTCCCGACGCATCGAAAAAAGGATGCAAAGATTGATCGCTGTCAAGGCGGCAATGGCAAAATCGGAAATTCCCCAAATACCATCGGGAGCAGCCACTGCCCCCACGGGAATACAAGCGGCAAAAGCGGCAAAATAGAAAATGCGCCAGATCGGCTTGCGTGAAAGGAAGGCAAGCGCCTCCAAGCCATAGCTTGCCCAGCACAGCACCGTTGCATAACCAAAGCAAAAGACCGCGGCAGAGAAAAACCACTCTGACCATCCCCCCAGCACTGTAGAATAAGCACGGATCGCGGTCATGACGGCGTCGTTTTCAAAGAGCTCCGCATGGGGAAAGCCGACAAGGATCACAAGAGCGGTCACTGTGCAAAGCAGAATGGTATCCACAAAAACCTCAAAGATCCCCCACACGCCCTGTGCCGAGGGACTGACTGTGTGCGCCGATGCGTGTGCCGTGGGAGCGGTTCCGCATCCCGCCTCATTGGAAAGCAAGCCGCGCATGGTACCGACACGGAGGGCGCGAGAGGTCAAAAAGCCCACAAGACCGCCACCCATGCTTTCCATAGAAAAAGCACCACGAAAGATGGACAAAAAGGCATCTCCCACTGCCTCACGCCGTAAAATCAGCACCGTCGCCGAAAGGATCAGGTAACCCAACGTCATAATGGGAACCAACAGCTCGGTCAGGGAGGAGATCCCGCGTGTGCCGCGAATTGCCACGGGCAAGATCAAGCACAGAAGAATCAGTCCCGTAAGATACGGCGGAATTTTCAATACCCCTTCCAGCGCAGATGCCACAGCGTTGACCTGAATCACACAGCCCATGGAAAGCGCGTTGACAATCATCAAAACGGCAAACACTCCCGAAATCAACGTTGCGGCACGCCACCGATTGCGCGACAAAAAATGATCCTTTATATAATAATACGCACCGCCAATAAAGCCATGGCTTCCCTCTCTGCGATGCGCCACCGCCAAAAGGATCTCGGCATATTTCAGCACGGTGGCAACCAATGCCGAGACCCACATCCAAAAAATAGCCCCCGCGCCGCCGATCCGTATGGCACTTGCCACGCCAACAATGTTCCCAACACCAAGCGTTCCCGCAAGCGCCAGCATCACCGCCCGAAAGGGAGAAACGCCACCGTCGGCAGCGGGGGTCCGCAATGCCCGCCACATTTTTTTTGGACTCCGAAAGGGCAAACACCCAAGATAAAACACAAAAAACAAACCGCAGACCATCAAAAGCGGAGGGATCAATCCTCCCGTCAAAAGCCATTGGAGCATAAAAGCACCTCGTTCCTCCAAAAATCCGTCTCGGTTTATTGTATGAGAGCAAGGATTTTTCTATGCCTGATCAAAGTGTGTCGAATTTTAGCACCCGTCCTCCATGGTCAAACAATAAATTTGTTAAAAGAATGTGAATAATGCAAAAAAGGGCTTGATTTTTCCAAAAAAAGGTTTAAAATAATAGCATGAGTTAGCACTCTAACGTTTTGAGTGCTAATTTTCGAAGTAATAAATCATATTTCGAGAGAAACAAGTAAGGAGGACTCTGAACTATGAACATCAAACCGCTTGCAGACAGAGTGGTAGTAAAGCTCGTTGAGGCTGAGGAAAAAACAAAAACAGGTATTTTTCTGACCGCATCCGCGCAGGAAAAGCCGCAGGTTGCCGAGGTGGTAGCCGTAGGCCCCGGTGCACGTGACGATAACGGCAAGCTGATCCCGATGGAGGTCAAGGTTGGCGACAAGGTCATTACCGGAAAGTACGCAGGTACTGAGGTCAAAATGGACGGTGCCGAATACACGATCGTTAAGCAGAGCGATATTCTCGCGATCGTAGAATAATCTAATTGGAGGATACACAATTATGGCAAAGGATATTCTTTACGGAATTGAAGCACGCAACGCTCTGATGCGCGGCGTGGATAAGCTGGCTGACACGGTCAAGATCACCATGGGCCCCAAGGGCAGAAACGTGGTGCTTGACAAAAAATACGGCTCTCCCCTGATCACCAACGACGGTGTGACCATCGCAAAGGAGATCGAGCTGGAGGACGAGGCTGAAAACATGGGCGCACAGCTGATCAAGGAGGTCGCTACCAAGACCAATGATGCAGCAGGTGACGGTACCACCACCGCAACGCTTCTGGCGCAGGCATTTGTCCGCGAGGGTATGAAAAACGTAACCGCGGGTGCCAATCCCATGGTTGTCCGCAAGGGCATGAAAAAGGCAGTGGACGCCGCTGTTGAGGCTCTGGTTGCCAACTCCAAAAAGGTCAACGGATCTGCAGATATTGCACGCGTAGGAACCATTTCCGCAGGCGACGAGGCAATCGGTCAGCTGATTGCGGACGCCATGGAAAAGGTTACTGCCGACGGTGTCATCACCATTGAGGAATCCAAGTCTGCCGACACCTATTCCGAGGTGGTTGAGGGTATGCAGTTTGATCGCGGCTACCTCTCCCCCTACATGGCAACCGACATGGATAAGATGGAGACCGTTTACGACGATGCACTCGTACTCGTTACCGATAAGAAGATCTCCAACATTCAGGAGATCCTGCCCCTCTTGGAGCAGATCGTTCAGTCGGGCAGAAAGCTGCTCATCATTGCCGAGGACGTAGAGGGCGAGGCTCTCACCACTCTGGTGCTGAACAAGCTGCGCGGCGTGTTCAACTGTGTTGCCGTCAAGGCTCCCGGCTTTGGTGACAGACGTAAGGAAATGCTGCAGGATATCGCGATCCTCACGGGCGGTCAGGTCATCTCCTCCGAGATCGGGCTGGAGCTGAAGGACGCTACCGTGGATATGCTGGGTCGTGCCCGTCAGATCAAGGTCAACAAGGAGCATACCATCATCGTTGGCGGTGCAGGTGCTTCCGAGGACATTAAGGCTCGCGTTGCACAAATCCGCAATGCCATCGTAGAGACCACCTCCGATTTTGACCGTGAAAAGCTGCAGGAGCGTCTTGCCAAGCTGGCAGGCGGTGTTGCCGTGATCAAGGTCGGTGCCGCTACCGAGGCAGAGATGAAGGAGAAGAAGCTCCGCATTGAGGACGCCCTCAACGCAACCAAGGCAGCCGTAGAGGAAGGCATTGTGGCAGGCGGCGGAACCGCTTACCTCAACGTCATTCCCGCAGTTGCAAAGCTGGTTGACAGTGTGGACGGCGACGAAAAGACCGGTGTCAAGATCGTACTCAAGGCACTTGAGGAGCCCGTCCGTCAAATCGCACTCAACGCAGGCTTTGACGGCGGCGTTGTGGTTGACAAGATCATGTCCTCCGAAAAGATCGGCTACGGCTTTGATGCTTATAACGAAGTCTACTGCGATATGATGGCAAGCGGCATTGTAGACCCCACTAAGGTTACTCGCTCGGCTCTCCAAAACGCAGCATCCATCGCTTCCGTCATCCTCACCACCGAATCCGTGGTGGCAGACAAGAAGGAAGAGACTCCCGCTCCCGCAGCAGCTCCTGCAGGTGGCATGGGCGGTATGTATTAATAATTAATACCTGTACCTGTATTTATGGGGAAGGAGAAAGTCTTTTTTGAAAGAAGCTTTCCCCTTCCCTTGTAATTTTCACAAAGGTAGTAAAAACGAAAGGAGTATCAACAATGTCCCATAAGAGTCATCGAATTGTTTTAACCGTCCTACGCCTTGCAACTGCAATTGCTTTTAGCTTATACACATTTTATGCAGTATATGTTTTGATTGAAGATGGTTGGACAAAATGTCAAAAGATCAAGCTTGTTAACAACATTCAAACCGGATTGTCCGGCTATACCTTTGTGTTTGACCGTATCACTCCTGAGGCAATTCTTTTGTTTTCCGCCGCCTTATTGACGATTGTTGCATTTTTGTTTGTTCTGTTACGTACTGTGCAAAAACAAAATAAGAAAATTTATTTCTTATCGTTACCCTTGATTGCAGGGGCGGCTATAGCATTTCTCTTGATGCACACCGAGATATCGGAAATGTTTGTTATCCGTTATGTGTTTCATTATCATGTAGAAAACCATGCACTTCCTGCGAGAACCGTTTTATACTTGGTTAAGTACGGACTTACCGCCATAGTGGCAATCCTTGAGGGCTGCTATTTATGGGCTTTCCTTTATGTCAACAAAAAGCAAAAGGCAGCCATCCTTACTCCCAATTAACCTACTTAAAGCGCAAGCATAAAGATGGGGCTGAACCAACCTGCAGTTGGTTCAGCCCCCAAATAATTTATTTGTCATTCAAATACTCGTCAATGGCTTTGGCAGCAGACTTTCCTGCTCCCATGGCGAGAATGACGGTGGCGGCACCCGTGACGGCATCGCCGCCCGCAAATACACCCTCCAGCGAGGTTTGTCCCGTGCTTTCCTCTACGACAATGCCACCGCGTCGGTTGATCTCCAGCCCCTCGGTGGTTGATTTGATCAACGGGTTTGGCGAGGTACCAATGGACATGATCACACTGTCACATTCCACGAGAAATTCGGAGTTTGGAATCTCCACGGGACTACGCCGTCCCGATGCATCAGACTCACCAAGCTCCATTTTTACACATTTTACAGCGCGAACAAAGCCGTTTTCATCTCCGAGGATCTCCACGGGATTGTTGAGCAGCTTGAACTCTACGCCCTCCTCCATCGCATGCTCGACCTCCTAGCGTATTGCGGGAAGCTCGTCCAATGAGCGACGGTATACGATGTAGACCTGATCGGCCCCCAGGCGCAAAGCACTGCGGGCGGCATCCATTGCCACGTTGCCTCCGCCAACCACCACCACACGGCGTGCGTGTTGGATCGGCGTGGCACTGTCCTTGCGATAAGCCTTCATTAAATTGACACGTGTCAAAAATTCGTTTGCCGAATATACGCCCTTGAGATTTTCACCCGGGATCTTCATAAAGCGAGGAAGTCCCGCACCCGTACCGATAAAAACAGCTTCAAAGCCTTCTTCCTTCATCAGCTCGTGCACAGAGACCGTTTTGCCGACCACGGTGTTGACCTCGACCCTGACACCAAGTGCCTTGAGGGTATCGATTTCCTTTGCTACGATGGCTTTGGGCAGACGGAACTCGGGAATGCCGTACACCAGCACGCCGCCCGCCGTATGCAAAGCTTCAAATACGGTGACGTCATAGCCGCGCTTTGCGAGATCTCCCGCGCAGGTAAGCCCCGCAGGACCGGAGCCGACAACCGCTACACGACGTCCGTTTGAGACGGGCTTTTGGGGGGCTTCGGGTGCGATGGCGTTATGATAATCGGCAACAAAGCGCTCCAAGCGACCGATGCCCACAGGCTCACCCTTGATCCCTCGCACGCATCTTCCTTCACATTGACTCTCCTGCGGACAAACACGTCCGCAAACGGCAGGCAAAGAGCTTGCCTCGCTGATGATGCGGTAGGCCTCCTCAAACTCGCCCACCTTTACCTTTTGAATAAAGCTTGGGATCGAGATTCCCACGGGACATCCCTCTACGCAAAGCTGCTTTTTACAGTTTAAGCAACGGTCCGCCTCCTCCACTGCCATCTCGGCGGTATATCCCAATGCTACCTCGTCAAAATTACGTGCGCGGAGCTTGGGATCCTGCGAAGGCATGGAATTCTTTTTTGGGGAAAGATTTGGCATATTACTTGACCTCCTTGGAAAAGAGATTGCAGGTCGCCTCATGCGCCGCTCTCTCAAAGGGCTTATACATTGACGAGCGCGCGATCGCCTCGTCAAAATCAATCAGATGGCCGTCAAATTCGGGACCGTCCACGCAGGCAAATTTCGTTTCGCCGCCCACCGTCAAACGGCAACCGCCGCACATTCCCGTGCCGTCGATCATAATGGGATTCATCGATGCCACGGTCTTGATGCCGTATTCCCGTGTCAGCTTGCACACAAATTTCATCATGGGGAGCGGACCGATGGTAATGACCTCGTCATATACTTCTCCCGACTCGATCAAGCCGCGGAGTGCATCGGTCACAAGTCCCTTTTCCCCCCACGAGCCATCGTCCGACATTTTGACAAGGCGGTGAGATGCAGCCGCAAATTCGTCCTCTAAAATCACAAGCTCCTTGGTGCGAAAGCCAACCACGGCATGTACCTCGGCACCCTGTTCAAACAGCTTTTTGGCTACGGGATAGGCAATGGCACAGCCTACGCCGCCGCCAACCACGGCAACCTTGCGGAGCCCCTCGGTCTCGGTAGCCCTTCCCAACGGACCGACAAAATCGCAAAGGCAATCGCCCGTTTCCATGTGTCCAAGCTTTTCGGTGGTTGCACCGACGATCTGAAAAATAATGGTCACGCTCCCTGCCGCACGGTCATAGTCGGCAATCGTCAGAGGGATTCTTTCCCCATCGGCATCAGTACGCAGAATGATAAACTGCCCCGGCTCTGCTTTTTTTGCAACGGCAGGGGCTTCGATCTTCATCAGCGTAACCGTGGGATTGAGTTTTCTTTTTTCCAAAATGCGGTACATTTGCGCGTTTCCACCTTTCATGATACAAAAAATCGGTAAAAATATATCAAAATCCAAAATTCCACTTGCCAAAAGACAAGATTGGGTGTATAATAGATTATATATTTTATATTATACAATATTTTTTTTGAGATTTCAATAGGAAAAATCACTTTATTTTTTCCGTTTTTGCAGAAAGGTTTGGTAAATAAATATGGAAACCGAATTTCAAAATGCAACAGGCAAGGGTGTGGGTGAGGTCGTACGCGACGTGCGAGAATTCCTTTCCCTCTCCTGCATCGTCCATCCTGAGCGTCAATTGGATCTTTGCACCCTGCTGCCCGATTTGAATATGTACGGTCAGTTTTCCTTTGCCCTGCTCTCCGAGGCATACGCACAGGGCTGGGAGCCCGATGCTGCCGAAAGCTTTTACCGACACGCCACGGCAGGGATTGACGAGGAGCTTGCAAGCACGATGATCGCCGCCTTTCGCGATCAGAGCAGTGAAGCTTACCGCACCCTCTGTCGCAAATACGGCAACCGCTTTACGCTTTCCGACGGCTCCTATTGGTCAAGCTGTCTCGCGCTTGGCATTGATGCAGGCGAGATTGGAAAGGTGATGCAATATCTGCGTCTGTTTACCGTAACGCTGATGGAATTTGCCTACATGGAGGATCGCAACCCCGAAAAAACTTATACGTGGAGCTATTACGAATCCTTCCGCCGCATGCTGGACGAGCTGACAGCAGAGCCTGAAGCAGAACCGCTCCCGCTCAAGATTCGCGCACTTGGCGGAAGTGCGGGAAAGCGTGACGGAGATGGTTATATGCTCTCTCTCGGTGTGGATATTGAAAATCCCAATCCCGACCGCATGGCACGCGGCGTTGGAATTGACATTACCTTAAAGGATCGCAACGGCAACATTATCACAGTGATCAAGGATCAACTGCAATCGATCGATCCTGCCACCATTTATCATTTCGGTGTCACCAAGCGCATCAAGGGTGCGGCGGTGGCAAGTCTTTCCGCCACGGCAAAGCCTGCCTCCTATTTTAAGCTTTCCACCCCCATCATGAGGCATCTGAAGCTGAATGCCCCCCGCGTTGCACGTGCAGAAAACGCTACCAAGCTGATCGGCAATCTGCAAAGTGCCTATGACCGTCCCTTGCACTCGGTCATTTTGCATTACCAATACCTCAATGCCGACAACAAGATCCTTGGCGGTGGCAGTGAGTGGATCTTTGACGAGATCGCGCCTACGCAGCCCCTCAAAATCTCATCCACCGTTTCGGTTCCCCTCCCCGCGGCAACCAAAATCCTTTACTCGGTGGACTTTGATGCGTTGGAATTGGTCAAGGATTAAAAATTGACTAAAATACAAAAAAGCTCGGAGAGCAGTACCTCAAGCGTACCCCTGCTCTCCGAGCCTTTTATGATTGACGCAATATCCGCATGCCGTAGCTCTGTGCATATGCCTCGGCATAAGAACCAACATGGCAAACCACGGTCAGCGTATCACTGCAATTTTGAAATGCCCCATAAGCAATTGCCCGCACGTTGGACGGGATCTCAACACGCTCCAGCGCGATACAACCAGAAAATGCAAACCAACCGATTTCCCTGACGCCTTTCGGAAGAGTCACAGAGGTCAATGAGGTTTGATTTAAAAACGCGCGATCCCCCACCGCAACCACGGGACATCCGCCAAGTGTTGCGGGGATCAAAACCTCGGAGGCATCTCCCAAATATGCCGTCAGCACTGCCTCCCCGTTGGATACGGTGTAGCGGAACAGCCGCTCATCTGTCTCCGACGGGGAATTGCCCGCTTCCTCATTCGGATTTGACGTACTCCCCTCATTGCCATCTCCCATTGCCTTCAGCTCGGTCTCCAATGCATCGATGCGAGCCTCGTATTCCACACGCTCGGAAAACAGCGAGGCTTTGAGATCCAAAATCTCTGCCTGTAAATTTCCCACCAAGCTCTCATAATACGCCAACCGCGTTTGTGCCTCGGCATCGGTCTTGTCTGTTTGGTCATGATTTACCGTTTCATTTTGTTCTTCATCAACAGGAGACTGCGTGTCGGGCGCTGTCTGACAACTGCAAAGCAGGGCGCAAAGTAAGCTACAAAGTAAAATTGATCTTTTCATTCTTTTTCTCCTTTCCGTCACAAGGTCGTCCTTGCCATATCTATCATACCACAAAGACCTTGTCGAAAGTAAGAGAAAGGTGCGGTAAAAAACATTCTTTTCACAGCGTCGGCGTGAAAGGAGAAAATTGCTCTTTTTATTTTGCTCTTTATCCTTTTTTACAAGGCTCTGTCACAGCATACGGTTGATTTTTAGCATTTTTTGCGACACGCTTGCGTGTCATTGCTGAGAAGGAGTGCAAGCACTCCCGTCCCGCCAAGATCCCACTTCGGCTACGCCTCGTGCTTTTGGGGCAAAGCCCCAAAAGTTCGATCGGATTGCTTGCAATCCTTCTCAGGATGACACCTTCGGTGTCGGCGGGACGTAGTCGAAATCCGACCGTAGGGAGGATCAACCGTGATTTATCACGGTTGGAATCTCGCAAAAATCAGTCAAATAATATGACAGAGCCTTTTACAATTTCAAAATTCCCGTGTCCAGATCCGAAATGATCCTTGCAATGGCATGCTCCTCGTTGCTCACCGTGACATGATCCGCCGCCTCCTTGGCAGCATCGCAGGCGTTTGCCACGGCAATTCCAAGTCCCGCAGCGCGCAACATCGCAATATCATTGTTGTAATCCCCCACGGCAACCGTTTTTGATAGATCGATCTTCAAAATCTCTGCCATTCGCACCAAAAGTGTTCCTTTGTTGATGCCCTTGGCAAGGATCTCAAACAGTTTTTTCTCGGAGCAGACAAAATCAAAGCGATCGGCAGCAGGGTGCGACCTGAGCAAGGTCTCCAAATCCTTCATGCTTTCGGTTTCACCGACACCGAACAAAATCTTTGCAATCGGCTCGTCGATCTCTCGGTAATGCCGAACAAGATGCTTCGCTCCCGTGATCACGCGGAACCACACCATAACGGGATCATCCTTGCAAAAATAGGTATGCTCAAAGGTGTTGACCTGAATTCCAATGCCGTCCAAATGCTTGTCAACCAGCTCCACAAGATCCAAAATAGAGGGGTCTGCCGCCTGCGTCCAAAGATATTTTCCCGCAGCATAGTCGTAAATTCCACCTCCATTGATGCATCCGATGGGCGCGTTTGGGTGGATCAAATTGTAAAACTCCGAAACGAATAACGGCATGCGCCCTGTAATAAACGTAAATCTCCCGCCTTCGGACTTAAAATATTCAATTGCCTTGAGGTTCTCCTCCGAGACCGACTTGTTTCCAGAGAGAAGTGTGCCGTCAAGATCACTGCAAAGCAGGACACCTTCAAATTTTTTCATAGCGTATTCCTTTCCGCGTACCGAGAGCTATTTTTTTCTGTAGATATTATAGCACAGTGGAAAGAAAAAAACAACCCGAAATTTTTTTACCAATGAAAAAAAAGGACTGTTTTTCAAAATTTATGATTTTTTAGGACAAAAACGCAAAAAGGGCTTGACTTTTGTTTCAATTTCCGATATAATAATGGGGATACAGATCGGACCATTAGCTCAGTTGGTTAGAGCTCCCGGCTCATAACCGGTAGGTCCAAGGTTCGAGTCCTTGATGGTCCACCAGCGGCAAGTTGCCGCCCCCAATTATCGGGGACGTGCAGCGATATGCCAAACTTCATACCCCGATGGTGTGGTTCGGATCCAATTCCGAATGCTCCACCCAAAAAGCACATCTGCAATACAGGTGTGCTTTTTTTAATAAAATCCTACTTGCGGTGTAAAATCACTTTGTACGAATTGATTATGCGCCCCCCGTTTTGCACATCAAAAAATTATTGCATTTTTAAAACAAATATGTTATAATGAAAGCAAAGATCACTCACTCTATTATTACCGAAACGGAGACTGCATATGAAATTCAAGATCAGGGATTATGAGGACATTCGAAAAAAAGTTGAGGAAATGAGCATAAGACAACTCCTTTCCGCTGTCATTTGTCCCGATTATAATTTAGCAAAGGATACCCCGGATCAAAACGTACTTTCCATGATGTTCCATCCCACCGACGTTCAAACGGCAGCGCAGGCAGGAAAAGATCTGAACGGCAAGCGAGAAAACAAGGCTTTGATCGTTGCGGATATGGAATACGGTGCGGGCAAAGCCGTCCTTGGCGCGGTGGAATTCCCCTCTATGAGGGCGGTTGCCGAAACGGGGGATGCGCAGCTTGCCTATGACATGGGAATTCACGCGGCAAAGGAAGCAAGACAATCCGGCTATCATTGGACGTTTGGACCCTGCGTGGATATTCTCGGTTACAAGCGCAACCCCATTGTCTCCATTCGCACCGCGGGCGAGGATGCCGACACGGTGATCCAATACGGCGGCGCGTATATGCGTGGACTTCAGGACGGAGGTCTGATCGCAACGCTCAAGCACTTCCCCGGTGACGGCTATTGCGAAAACGACCAACACATCACCACGCCCGACAATCCTTTGTCGCGTGATGAATGGGATAAAAGCTTTGGGCGCGTTTATCAAACCCTGATCGATCAGGGGGCAATGTCGATCATGCCGGGACATATCACCCTGCCTGTCTATGACGAAATTGATGAAGAAACGGGGCTTTATCCCCCCGCAACGCTTTCCAAAAACCTGCTCACGGAGCTGCTCAAGAAAAAGCTTGGCTTTGAAGGCATCATCATTTCCGACGCCATCGTGATGAACGGATTTTGCGGATATATGAATATTTACCGCGCCTCGGCAAGATTTTTGGAGGCAGGCGGCGACTGTCTGCTCTTTATGCACCCCACCGACGAGTATTTTGACACCATGAAGGCTTTGATTGACGAGGGAGCACTCACCATAGAGACGCTGAAAAACCGCGCATACCGAATGATGTGCTTCTCCAAGCAGTATTTTGAGGAGCATCCCGTCAATGCCTCCTCCGAATTTGACCGTGCCGCGGCAGAAGCTTGTGCCATGGAAACCGTCCGAAAAAGCGTTGCCGTGATCCGTGATCGCAAGTCCACCCTTCCCCTGCAAAAAAATGCAAGAATTGCGCATGTCATACTCGGAAACGTAGGAATGTCGGCGGCATCCACGGCAGCTGCCGAGAATCTGACACGTCGGCTGGTAGAAATGGGGATTTCGGTAGAGGAACGCAAGGACCCGGGCGGAAGCGCGATCCGACGCATGGCAAAAAGCGGTGACTATGACGTCATTCTTTGTTCCATCATCAATGAAATGGTTTACGGACTAAATGTGGTCAAGCTATCGGGTCCCGTTGCAAGAAATATGATGTCGGGCTGGATGCGTTACGGAACCCCTGCGGTCTTTATTTCTTATTTTGACCCCTATTTTGGCGACGACTTTTACGCCTGCACCGACACGCTGATCAACACCTACGGATATACAGGCTATACCAATGACGAGATCATCCGTCGGCTTTTTGACACCAAAAAAAATCAATAAAGGCAGGATTCCCTTTTGAAGATCAAAGTAATTAAGAAAACCTACCGAGAGGTCACCTCTCTCCCCCAGCCCAAGCATAAAAAGCCTATGCGACAAAGCCTTTTCTTTCGGCTTCTTTTGTACGTTGCATCCACCTTTGCTTTGATGGGACGCAGGCTGAAGATCAAACGAATCGGCATGGAGCAGCTTGAAAAAAAGGAACCGTGCCTGTATTTGATGAATCACTCCGCATTCATTGATCTTGAAATCGCCTCCGTTGCGCTTTTTCCCCGACGCTTCAGCATTGTTTGCACCTCGGACGCACTAATCGGCAAGCGACTTTTGATGCGCTTTTTGGGCTGTATTCCCATCAAAAAATTCATCTTTGATCTCGGTCTTGTTCGCGACATAACCTACTCCATTAACGATCTGAAGCAATCGGTTTTGCTTTTTCCAGAAGCGGGCTACTCCTTTGACGGCACCGCCACCGCGCTCCCGAATCATCTCGGAAGCTTTGTAAAAATGTTGGGTGCCCCCGTGGTCATGATAGAAACCAAGGGCGCATTCGAGCATCAACCGCTTTACAACAATCTCAAAAAACGGCGTGTCAGCGTTTCCGCCGAGATGCGCTACCTGATCTCCCCTGAAGATTGCCAACAAAAGAGTGCAGAGGAATTGCAGGCGTTGATCAAGCAGCAGTTTGCCTTTGATGCCTTTCGCCGTCAGCAAGCCGAAGGAATTTTCATTGGGGAACCCGACCGTGCCGAGGGCTTGGAGCGCGTCCTGTACAAATGCCCTGCCTGCCATGCGGAGGGACAAACCGAGGGGGTAGGCAGCGAGCTGATCTGTCACGCCTGCCAAAAGCATTACCGATTGGACGAATATGGCTTTTTGCGCACCGCAGACGAAGCATCAGAATTCTCGTTAGTATCGGATTGGTACGCATGGGAGCGAGATTGTGTAAAGGCAGAGCTGAAAAATGATTGCTACCGCCTGGACTGCGACGTGCAGATCCTGATGCTGGTAAACACCAAGTGCCTTTACGACGTGGGAGACGGACATCTGACACACACCAAGGACGGCTTCCGTTTGACAGCTGCCGACGGCTCATGGGAATACACCCAAAAGCCGATCTCCTCCTACACGCTCAATTCGGATTTTAATTGGTATGAGATCGGTGACGTCATCGGCATTGGGAACCCCAAGACGCTTTACTATTGCTTCCCCAAGGATCAAAAAATCCCCGTAGCCAAGGCCCGTCTTGCCACCGAGGAGATTTACCGGCTTTTACAATCCGAGAAAAAAGCACGGAAGGAAAAGGAATGATCCAAATATAAGACATCCCCTTGACGCACGGTCAAGGGGATCCTTTTATATATTGCAGGCGCGTTTGATCGCCTCGGTATAAAGACCGGCAAGCTTTGCAATTCCGTCGTAATCCTCGGCATCCAGCATGGCTTTTTTAACGATATTGGAGCCAACACCAACGCCCGAAAGTCCAATAGCAAGAAAATCACCCACGTTCTTTTCATCCACTCCGCCCACGGCGATCATGGGGATATGGGAGAGCGGCGCGCGCACTGCCTTGACATAGGAAAGCCCCATGGAATCGGCAGGAAAGACCTTGACAAAATCGGCTCCCGCATTGTAAGCGTCAACGATCTCCGTGGGGGTCATTGCCCCGGGCATGGATACCACACCTGCCTCCTTGGCATAAGCAATGACGGCAGGGCTGACGTTGGGGGAAATGAGATATTTTGCGCCTGCGTGCACGGCAAGCTCTGCCTGCGCCGTGTTCAGCACAGTTCCCGCGCCGATACAGATCCGCCCCTCAAAATGCTTATCGAGCATGGCAATGCTTTGGGCAGTCTCCTCCCAAGGCGTATTCCCTCTTGCGTCAAAGGTGATCTCCAAAAGTCTGACACCGCCGCGGTAAAGCGCCCCACAAAGTGGGATCAATTTTTCCTTTGCCACTCCACGCACGATCACCACCAGCTTCTCCTGCTCGATCAATTGCATAACCTGCTGCTTGTTCATGTCCTTTGTTCCTTTCCAAAAGGGATTTTTGTTCCCTCATATTGTAGCACGGTTTTGAAAAAAAGTCAATAAAAAAACAAAATTTTCAACCTGCTTGATTGACAAAAAAACGCTTTTATGTTATAATTTTGAAAACAAACGCTTGAAAGGGAGATTGCTATGAAATATTATATCACCGTGGACGGCGGCACGACCAACACGCGGCTTTATCTGGTGCTTGACGGCGTAATTCTTGATACCGAAAAGCTCTCCATCGGCTCCGGTAGCCGCAAAGGAGAACAAGAGGCGTTGCGCATCGCCGTGAAGGATGCCGTCTCGGCACTGCTTTTCCGCAATAGCCTGACCGAGGGCGACGTAGAAAGGATCCTTGCCTCGGGCATGATCACCTCGGAGTTTGGTCTGTACGAGCTTCCCCACCTCACCCTGCCCACAGGAATCGGGGAATTACACAACGGAAAAAAGGAGACCGTTCTCTCCGACATTTCTCCCATTCCCTTCGTTTTTCTCCCCGGTGTCAAAACGGCAGGAGCAGACATTGCCACCCTTGACGTGATGCGCGGCGAGGAAACCGAGCTTTACGGCTTGACCGACACCCCCGAAGCCGATGCCGTCTACGTCCTGCCCGGCTCCCACTGCAAGCTGGTTTATACGGACGAAAGCTCACGCATCCGTGACTTTCAAACCACACTGACGGGAGAAATGATCGCGGCGCTTTCAGGAAACACCATTTTAAAGGATGCTGTGGACCTTTCCACCGAAGCAGTAGATTCCGAGGGACTTTTTGCAGGCTACGCGCTGTGCGCCGAAAAAGGGATCAATCAAGCGCTTTTTAAGGTACGGGTGCTAAAAAACAAGCTTGGACGCTCCAAGGAATACGTTTACGGATTTTTTATGGGCGTGATCCTGCAAGCCGAGGTAGAAAACATTTGTGCCGCAAATGCAAAAAAGGTGATCATCGGTGGCAAAAAGCAGATCCGTGAAGCATTGCGACTGCTTTTGGAAAAGCATTGCCGCGCCGAAATCCTTTCCCTTGACGACAATACCGTCAATGCCGCAACCGTCCGCGGTGCGGTAAAGATCTACGAAGCATAAACGAGCAAAAGCGGTCTGTCTCTCCGTTTGGAGAAGCAGACCGCTTTTTTATACTTCAAGGAATTTATTTCTTGCGCAAAAGACCGATCACGTATTGAAATACGGGGGACAAACAGCCTGCCACGAGCCATATGATCCAGGTGATGTGCCACTTCATTGTCAAAAAGCTGACGCCGAGATAAAGAGCGGTAAACACGCCCCAATAGGCAGAGTCCAGTGCCTCGTTTTCACGGGTGCGCTTTTTGTTTTCCTCCGTAAATTCCCCCGTTTGCAGCAATCTCTGACAGCTACCGTTGATATAGCAAGCACGCACGATCAGCGCAACGCCAATCGAACAGATCACCAAAACCAATGCCGTACTGCCCACCAATAAGAGAAGGCTTGCCTCCATGATAGCAAAAACGATCAGAGGAACCGCGCTAAAGATACAAAGCATGATCCCAAGCGTTAAAAGCATACGGTAGCGAGGTATATAAGAAAGCAGCCGCTTTTCCACAATCCCCTTTACACCGTAATCCAAAGAAAATTCTTCTTTATCCAGATAGGAAAACTCCGAAAGCTGCATTCCCGTGGGAATAAAAATTGCCACGGCAACACCAACCAAAAGGAAAAGTGTGATCATACCGATGCCGATTGCAAAGTTTTCGGAGATCAAAAAGCCTGCCACCTCATCGGCACATCCGCCAAGAAAGATCAGACACGCGGGAGAAAGAATGCATAGCATCACTGCAAGTACAATACGACGGGAAAGCCGTTCCACAGTATCCAAATATCGGTTTGCCTCCTCCAGAGAGACGGAACGCACCGCCCCTTTGTCATCACGCTCCGCCGTTTCCGATGGGGTGATGCTTTCCAATTCATCCTTTAATAAGTAATCGGTACTGACACCAAACAGGGCGCTCATGCCGATGATCTTGTTCATATCCGGCACCGAAAGTCCGCCCTCCCATTTGGAGACCGATTGTCGGGACACATTCAATTTTTCCGCCAACTCCTCCTGAGACCAACCGTTCTTTTTTCGCAACATCATAATTTTGTCCGCAAGGATCATAGTTCGTTGCTCCTTTCTGTTTGATGACTTTATTTTACCACAAACGGCAGTTGCATGCTACCAACCCAACTTGGAAATTTGTCAACCAATGGGCGCAACCGTATGTTTTTTTATGACATAGAGCGATTTTTTGCCCGTTCGGCAATGATCGGCAGCCATTGACGCTCTCCCGCAAGCTCGCCTGCAAAGGGATAGGAGGCAAGTGCCTTTTCCAATTCCGCGCGCTTCTGTTCGGCAAGCGTTTCGTTTTGCTCATGCAAAAGTGCATATGCATATTGCACGCGCAAAATCATGGGAAAGCGCTTCATTGCGCGTTGCAATTTTTGCAAAGACCGACTGTTCCACTCCTTAAGGACACCGTCGGGATCGCTCCCCCGCAAAAGTGCGCAAAAGCAACGCTCCAAGGTCAACAGCTGACGGTGAATCCCAATGATCGCACTGTCGGCATTCAACAGCTCCTTCATTTCCGCATCCGCCCTCTCCCAAAGCCCTTGGTCGGAGAGCCAATTGCAGCGCAAGACCCAGAGTGTGGCAAGCATACTGTTCTTCCACTGCTCGGGCGCAGGTCTTTCAAACCATTCTGCGGGCATATCCGCAAGGCGAGTGCCCTGCATTTGCAGAGCGTTGATTTTTAATTGCAGCCAAAAGGCGCGGCAAGCGTCCGCATCCTTAAGAAGATGAAAAGCATTGGAGCCATCGTTGTTTACGGTTCCCGTTTTCATTGGAATTCCGTTGGTGAGCGCAGTAATGCCCCCCACCGCCACAAAGGAAAGGCAAAAAGAATCCAGATACGGCGGAAAAACCAAAATCAAAAGAGCAAACACAAAAGAGAACAAAAGATTGAACAGCACCCCGCCGAGATTGTAAAGCGTGACGGGGATTTTTCCGTCTTTCAGCTCGGGGGGAGATAGCAGACACTGCCCCGCAGTTCCCGCAAGCGAATAGCGCGCAAATCGGTATTTTCCATCTCGCTTGAAAAGCATCAAACCGCCGATGCGGAAGGATACAAAGGTGTATCCGCTGATCAAGCCGCACACCAAATGTCCCGCCTCGTGAATAACGATATGTAAAAACATTCCGACGTAAAGCCCTAACAGCATCATGAAAAGATTCCACAGACGTTCCTCGGAGGAGCCGTCTTCGGGAAGGATGGATACCATCACCTTTCCCAGCAAAATTCCCAACGCAAAGCAAATTGCAAAAAATACAACAACCGCAACAAGCTTTTTGAGCGTATTTGAGCGTTTATTCTTCATTATATCCTCACAAGCTTTTTAATAACGGTAAAAATTCTTCCAAGGCGGAAATCTCAAAATCCGGCCGAACCTCCCCACCGGCGCACTCCCCCTTGGGATTGAACCAACAGGTTTTGATCCCCGCATGGATGCCGCCCTGAATATCCGAGGTCAGGCTATCACCGAGAATGATCGCCTCATGCCGATCAAACTGCGGGATCCGTGCAAAGCAATGATCAAAAAACGCCTTGGTCGGCTTGACCGCTCCGATCTGCTCGGAAAGAAAGATCTCCTCAAAATAATGCGCAATGCCCGCACTGGCAATTCGCCCGTTTTGCACAGCCGTTGTACCGTTGGAGGCAATGTAAAGCGCATAGTCTTTGCAAAGGTCTTGCAAAAGCTGCTCGGCACCCGCGATAAAATAATGCCCGTGAGACAGAGCCTCCTCATAAAAGGTACGCGCGGCTTCGGCATCGATTTGAACACCAAGCTCCTCAAACAACAGGGAAAAGCGACGCAGCTTGACCTCCGCCCGTGTCAATTTCCCTTGCTCCAAAAGCTTCCACTGCGCTTGATTGATCGCGCTGTAACGCGCAACGGTCTTTTCCGTGGGGGTTACTCCAAAATGTCGTAGCGTCTTTTGGATTGCCACCTCCTCTGCCTTGTGAAAATCCAAAACAGTGTCGTCCAGATCCAAAAATACATATTTGATCATTGCAATCTCCTTTACTTTAAGATCACGTTTTCTTCTCCCAAGAGTACCGACAGCTCGCGCAGAACGTAATCGCTCATCAAAACGCCGTGCGGCACCGTATCGTAACGCTTTTCGTCGGCAAAATAGAAGTATGCGGGAAAATCCCCATCAAACAGCTCCACCAGATTGAGCGCCTTAAAATAATGCTCGCTGTGTTCCTTTGGAACCCGTAAAAAGAGGCGACGGGGTGGTGTTTGCGATCTGTTTTGCGGCACGCTGCGTTGTACATCTGCGTCACGTGTTTCTGTTTTTTGCACGGAAGTCTTTTTCTGCGGTGCAATGGAATGCTCCTCAGGACGGAAGCGCGTATCCTCCACAAGTGCCTCCAAACGGTTGATAAGGATCTTTGGCGGCTCGTCCTCACGCAAAGAGATACTGCCGCTGACGTACAGTGCGGCGTCGGTATGGATCAGATGCGCGTTTTCAGCATACTGCCGTGCAAAGGCAACGCACTCGATCTCCGCCATGCGATCCTCCAAGGTAAAGAATGCCATACGGTCACCGTTTCGCGTATTTTTGAGCGTTACAGAGGTCACGATCCCTGCTACGTTGACGCGTGCCTTATCGGCAGGATCGCTCTCATCTCCCACAAAATCGGAAATCGCATCGGGCTTGAGCAGCTCGACGTGCTTGGAATATTCGTCCAGCATCTGTCCCGAAAAATACATTCCCGTGGCTTCCTTTTCCATCAAAAGCTTTTCACGCACTCCAAATTCGGGAATATCGGGGTATTCGCAAGCAGGCTTGACCGTTTCCGCCCCCATACCGCCAAGCATGGAGAACATATCCAGCTGTCCGTCCAGATTATTTCTACCCTTTTCGGCAGCCTGCTCGATCATGCTCTCATAAACGCGCAAAAGACGGCTACGGTAAACACCAAGACCGTCAAAGGTACCTGCCTTAAGCAGAGATTCCACCATGCGCTTGTTTAGCTCTCCCGCGGGCATACGGTCGATAAAATCCTCAAACGAGGTAAATTTTCCGTGCTTGCGCTCCTCTAAAATGGCTTGCAGAAAGGAACGTCCCACGTTTTTGAGTGCCAAAAGTCCAAAGCGGATATCCTTTCCGCTGACCGAAAAATACATACGGCTCTCGTTGATATCGGGAGGCAGCACGCGGATTCCGCGCGTGGAGCATTCGGCAATATATTCCGCCACCTTGGTCTGATTTCCGAGAACGCTGGTCAAAAGCGCCGAAAAATAGGCGTGCGGATAATGGCATTTGAGGTATGCCGTGCGATAAGAAATGAGGGCATATGCCGCCGCGTGAGACTTATTGAAGGCGTAATTTGCAAAGCTCTCCATATCCGAAAACAGTTCTGCTGCCGCCTCGCGGTCCACACCGCGCTCCACAGCCCCCGAAACAAAGCACTCACGCTCGGAAAGCAGAACGTCCGCCTTCTTTTTGGACATGGCACGGCGCACGACGTCGGCGTGACCGAAGGTATAGCCCGCGATCTCGCGGAAGATGCTCATGACCTGCTCCTGATAGACGGTACAGCCGTAGGTCGGGCGCAGGATCGGCTCCAATTGTGCAATGGCATAGCTCACGCGCTCTGGATGATGACGGCATTCAATAAATTTGGGAATGGAATCCATCGGTCCCGGACGGTAAAGCGCAATTGCCGCAATGATGTCATCCAACCGCTCGGGCGCGAGATTGGCAAGCATCTGCCGCATGCCGCCCGACTCCAGCTGAAACACACCGCTCGTCCGTCCCGATGAGATCAGACGGTAGGTTGCCGCATCGTCCAAGGGCAGATCTTCTATATCAAAATTCGGCTCACTCTCACGGATCTGCCGCTCGGCATCGTGAATGATGGTAAGGTAACGCAGGGCAAGAAAATCAAATTTCAAAAGTCCCAATTTTGCCACCGTATCCATGTCAAATTGCGTGACCACGGTACCGTTGCTCATAGAAAGCGGCACATATTCGGAAATGGGGCGGTCGGTAATGACCACACCTGCCGCATGCACCGAAACGTTTCGCGGCATTCCCTCCAGTGCCATTGCGGTATCCACAAGTCGCTGGACCTCGGGAGAATTTTCATATTGATTTTTCAAATCGGGGAGCTTTAATGCCATTCCGATGGTGATATTCAATTCCTGCGGCACGGCGCGCGCCACTACGTCCACGTCCTGATAGGACATTCCAAGCGCACGCCCGACGTCACGGATCGCCGCGCGTGCGGCAAGCGTACCAAA
Source organism: Clostridia bacterium (assembly GCA_017624395.1). Lineage (GTDB taxonomy): Bacteria > Bacillota > Clostridia > Oscillospirales > CAG-272 > UMGS1865. The sequence goes on along the minus strand of JAGANE010000067.1, from coordinate 17,746 downwards.
GGTGATGATCTGCGAGACGTGATCACTGCCGTATTTTTTGGTGACATAGTCGATCACCTCGTCGCGTCGGTTGTAGCAAAAGTCAATATCAATATCGGGCATACTGACACGCTCGGGATTGAGGAAACGCTCAAACAAGAGGTCAAAGGCAATGGAATCCACGTCGGTGATGCCAAGCGCAAACGCCACAAGACTTCCCGCACCCGAACCACGCCCGGGGCCGACGGGAATATCGCGCGATTTGGCAAACGAAACGTAATCCTGAACAATGAGAAAATAATCGGCATAGCCCATTTGCGAGATTACCGAAAGCTCGTACTCCATACGCGCCTCGTAATCCTCGCGCTTGTATTTTTCAAAGACGATCCTTCCACTGTTGATCCTCGTCTCCAGCCCCTCGTAGGCAAGGCGGCGCAGGTGCTGTTCGGCACTTTCCCCAGCGGGACATGGGAATTTTGGCAGATACGTGGTGGAAAAATCAAAATCCACGTTACATCTTTCGGCAATGCGTGCGGTGTTTTGAAGTGCTTCGGGATACTGACGAAAGATCATTTCCATCTCGTTGGTATCCTTGAGATAAAACTCGTCGGTAGCAAACGCCGCAGGTCGCCCCGCATCGATCGTGGTATTGGTTTGAATACACATCAAAATCGCCTGTGTTTCGGCATCCTGACGGCGCAGATAGTGACAGTCGTTGGTGGCGATCAGCGGAAGCTCACACTCCTTTGCAAGCTTGACCAGAGACGGTAGGATCGCCTTTTGCTCGGCAAGCCCGTGATCCTGAATCTCGATATAAAAATGATCCTTGCCAAAGATCTCGGCATAGCGGCGCGCAATCTCCTCTGCTCCCGCAAAATCCCCCTTGGTCAAAAGCTTGGGAATTCTTCCGCCAAGGCAGGCAGAAAGCGCGATGAGTCCGCCGCTATACTTGCGCAAAAGCTCCTCGTCCACGCGCGGCTTGTTGTAAAAGCCCTCGGTAAACGAGCGCGATACCATCTCGGTCAGGTTTTTGTAGCCCTCCATATTCTCGCAAAGCAAAACCAGATGGTCGGCATATCCCTCGCCCGTATTGGTCTTGTCAAAGCGCGACGTGGGGGCAACGTAGACCTCACAACCGATGATCGGCTTGACACCCTCCTTGCGGCATGCCTCCCAAAACGCCACCACACCGTACATCACGCCGTGATCGGTAATGGCAACCGCCTCCTGCCCACATTCCTTGACACGCTTTGGAATATCGGCAATGCGACAGGCACCGTCCAAAAGACTGTATTCACTGTGCAAATGCAAATGTACAAATCCGTTTATCATAACATTTCTCCGTTTTTTGCCCCTTCAGCTTAAAGCTCCTCGGCTTCCTCCAACAGCTTTTTGAGTCTGTGATTGAGTCCCGATTTGGAGATCGGCGGCTCGTGCAAACGCACCAGCTCGTCCAGCGTAGCGTCGGGATTGCGATAACGCACCAACGCAGTTACACGCAACGCCTCGGGAAGTGCATCCAATTTTCCCGCCTCCATCAATGCGTTGATCGCCTCCATCTGCCGTGTTGCGGCAGAGATGGTCTTTTCGATATTCTTTGCCACGCAATTGGTGGCACGGTTCTCGTTATTTCGGATATCTCTTTCAATGCGGCTGTTGATGATCTCAAACACCGTGTGCTGCGCTCCTGCCATACCGATGAGATCCTCCACAGATCCACCGTCCTTATAATAAAGCCCCACGCCGCCCGCGCGCTTGACGCTTCTCGGCGGATACCCACTTGCCGAAAGAAAACCGATCAGTGCTGCGGTATCCACCCCGTCGGGGAGCAACAGCTCCAGATGAAACGCCTTGTGCGGATCGTTGACAGTGCCTGCGGCAAGAAATGCACCGCGCAAAAAGGCACCTCGGCAGGCATCGCAGGAAAAACCGACGATCTCCTCCACGTCAGCGCCCGCCTCTCTCATGCGGAGATACTGCTTATAGCAGGCAGGAGAAGAAAAGGTCAGATCGTAATAACGGTGTCCCGATGCACCGCTGATGGCAAGTGCAGGTTGCTTTCCATACTGTCGTGCAAGCAAATCCATAGCAAGAGATGCAACCGCTTCGTGCTTGTAGCGCACGGTCATCTGCTTACCCTCGCAGGTGCGGACGCAGGAAAGCAGCCCAGCCGTCAACGCTCGCCGACAGCACGGCTTTTTGATAGGAATCGCGCACAGCTCGGCACGCACGTCATCTGCAAAGGACATCTTTTGTCTCCTCTCACTTACAAAAATCGAATCTCACATTCCAAGGACACGCCCGTTTCCTTCAAAACGCGTTCTTGGATCAGTGCCACCAAACAACGGACGTCTTTGGCGGTGGCTCCACCGCGATTGACGATAAAGCCAGCATGCTTGACCGACACCTCCGCTCCGCCCACACGGGTTCCCTTCAGTCCGCAATCCTCGATCAGCTTGCCCGCAAAATACCCTTCGGGACGCTTGAACACGCTCCCCGCACTCGGATACTCCAAAGGCTGCGTTCTGCGACGTCGCTCCATATAATCGCGCATCAGCCTGCAGATCTCCTCACGATTGCCTTCCCGTAGCACCAGCGTCGCTCCCAAGACGATACAATTGGGATGCTTTTGATAAAAGCTGGTTCGGTTGGCAAATTCCTGCTCCCTGCCGTATAACGTCGCAACCTTGCCCGTGCACATATCAAAATATTCGCTTGACTCACAAATATCCGCCATGCAACCGCCAAACGCCCCCGCGTTCATAAAGATCGCGCCGCCAAGCGTTCCCGGAATTCCATGCAAAAATTCCGCCCCCCCAAGAGAGGCTCTCTCCGCCAAGGACGCGACTGCGTGCAAGGGGACACCCGCGCCGACCTGCAATCGGTTGCCGCGATGCTCAAGAGAGCGAAACGCCGTGGTAAACAGCACTGCACCGTCAAAGCCGTCGTCCGAAAAAACGACGTTGCTTGCATTACCGATCACAAGAAAGCGAAGCTCACTTTGCTTCAATGCGGCAAGGCAGTACAAAAGCTCCTCCCGTGTTTTTGGGAACAGCGCCAGCCTTGCGCAGCCACCGATGCGAAAGGTGGAATGACGGCAAAGAGGAAAATTTTTCTCCGTTCTAACCCCTGCCTGCGCCAGCTCCTTTTGCAAATGCTCCATAGCGTTCCTCCCAAAATTTCATTGCTGATATTATTATACTCTGTTTTTGAAAAAAATGCAATATAAATCTTGCGAAAAATGCGTGAAAATGCGTTTATCCTCTTGCAAAAACGGAAAAAATGATGTATAATAAGATGTATATGTGTGTCAAACACACCGAATTGCTGACGGAAAGGAATGAGATCATGTCGGACAAGCAAAAAAAAGAATGGAATATCGGCTTGTTGGGCTTTGGCTCAATGGGAAGAACACACACGTGGGCGGTACAAAATCTCCCCTTTTTTTACGGAACGCTCCCCTTTTCGGCAAGGATCCGCGGCGTATGCACCACCTCACTTGAAAAATCAGAGCGCGTTGCCGCCGATTTTGGATTTTTGGTGGCAACCGACAACGAGGATGACCTGATCAACGATCCAAGCATTGACGTGATTGACATCTGCACCCCCAACGTCTGCCATTTTGAAACACTGAAAAAAGCCGTTGCGGCAGGCAAGCACGTGCTGTGCGAAAAGCCGCTTTGCATCTCCCAAAAGCAGGCGGCAGAGATCGTCGCACTCCCACGGTGCAAGGGGCAGGTGCTTGGCATGGTATTCAACAACCGTTGGCTCTCCCCCGTCCTGCGTGCAAAGCAGCTGGTTGACGAGGGGCGACTGGGCAAAATATTAAGCTTTCACGCCTCCTACCTGCACAACAGTGCCACCGACCTCCGCCGTCCCGCGGGGTGGAAGCAGGATAAAAGCATTTGCGGCGGCGGTGTTCTGTTTGATCTCGGCTCTCACGTCATTGATCTGATCTCTCATCTTTGCGGTCACATCACACACGTGAGCGGAATGTCACAGATCGCTTATCCCGATCGTCTCGGCAGAGACGGTGCGCCATGGAAAACCAATGCCGATGAGTCGTTTTATATGATGGCGATCAACGAAGACGGTGCAAAGGGCACGCTTTCGGTAGGAAAGCTGCAGGTTGGCACCAACGACGATCTTTCCTTTGAGATCTACGGTGAGCGCGGTGCTTTGCGCTTTTCCCTGATGGAGCCCAATTGGCTCTACTTTTACGACGGTACGGCTCCCGATGCACCGCAGGGCGGTGAGCGAGGCTTTTGCCGTATCGAATGTGTGGGGCGCTATCCCGACCTCACCTTCCCCTCACCAAAAGCCCCCGCAGGCTGGCTCTACGGGCATCTCGCAAGCATGCACGCATTTCTTTCGGCAGTGAACTGCGGCAAGCCCTTCCTCCCCTCTATTGAGGACGGCGCCTACGTGCAGGCGGTGATGGACGCCGCCTACCGCTCCGATGCCGAGCACGGGCTGATGCTGGAGGTAGATCCATGCTTGTAATCGGACTGACGGGTCCTACGGGTGCGGGAAAGGGACAGGTTGCCAAGCTTTTTGCGCAATTTGGACTTCCTTGCATTGATGCCGATAGGATCTATCACGACCTGCTTTTGCCCCCCTCTCCCTGCCTTGACGAGCTTGTGGATCATTTTGGCGCAAGCATCCTTGCAGAAAACGGCGAGCTTGACAGACGCGCACTTGGACAGATCGTTTTTTACGATCCCAACGAGCTTGCGGTACTGAACGAGATTGCCCACCGATACGTTATGGCGGAAATCCGCCGCCGTTTGGAGCAATTGCGCCGCGACAATACCCGTGCCACAGTGATCGACGCCCCACAGCTTTTTGAAGCGGGTGCCGATAAGGACTGCAACGTCATTCTATCGGTGCTGGCAGATCCCAAGGTGCGAATCGACCGCATTGTCCACCGAGACGGGATCGATCAGAGCGCGGCTGAGGCACGCATGGCGGTACAAAAGCCGGATATCTTTTTCCGTGCCAATTCGGATTACGTCATTGAAAACAACGACACCCCAGAGGCTCTACTTCCAAAGATAAGGCAGATCCTTTTTGAAATGGGGGTATTGCCGTGAAGCTGAACGCAAGACACGTCATCATTTTTTTGTTACTCATTCTTTTGTCGGTCGCCTTTGCCTTTGGGTTTGACGCCGCCTCCACCGCTGTGGAGCGTCGCCAATATCCACAACCCAAGGAGCTTGCCGATAGTGTAAAGCAGGCATCCCAGGAGCATGGCATTCCCGAAGCCATTCTTTGGGCAACGCTTTGTACGGGCAGTGATTTTGCAAGCAACCACGTATCCGACAGTGGGGAAATCGGCTTAATGCAGCTTACTCCCGCGCAGTTTGATTTTATCTGCACCGAGCTTTGGGGCAAGGAGCCGATGGATGCGGGAATGCTGTACGATCCCGACACCAACCTTCAGGCAGGCAGTGCCTATCTTTCCTATCTTTACACGCGCTACGGCGTGTGGGAGCAGGTGTTTGCCGCCTATGCATCGGATACCGAAACGGTAAACGCATGGCTTTCCGATCCCGCATACGTTTCGCCGCAGGGAGTGCTAAAGGATATTCCCGATGCGCGTGTTGCCGCCTACGTCAAGGATATGACCCAAGCGGTAGAATTATATACGAAACTATATTATCAATCATAAATCAAAGGAGTATTATCATGTCCGCAAAAAAACAACTGACCTATGAAAAAAAGACCGTTTATGAAAAGGCAGGCGAGGAGATCGTTGCCAAGGCTTACGAATACGCCAAGGATTATGTCAAATTCCTTGACGCCGCCAAAACAGAGCGCGAAGCGGTCAATGAAAGTGTGAAGATGGCTGAGGCGGCAGGCTACCGCCCCTATAGCTTTGGCATGCCCATGAAGGCAGGCGACAAATTTTATTTTAACAATCGCGGCAAAAACATCTATCTGTTCCGCATCGGCACCGAGGATATCAACAACGGCATCCGCATCACTGCCGCACACATCGACTCTCCCCGACTTGACCTGAAGCAGGTTCCCGTTTACGAGGAAAGCGGCATGTGCTACCTCAAAACCCACTACTATGGCGGTATCCGCAAGTATCAGTGGCTTGCAATGCCTCTCGCTCTCCACGGTGTTGTGGTCAAGCAGAGCGGTGAGGTGGTCAACGTTGTCATCGGTGAAAACGACACCGATCCCGTCATGTATATCACCGATCTGTTGCCCCATCTGGCAGCAGCCGAAAATGAAAAGACCGTTGCAAAGGCGTTCCCTGCAGAAAAGCTGAATATTCTTGTTGGCAGCCGTCCCCTTGACGGTGAGGAAAAGGACTCGGTCAAGGCAGGTGTTCTGCAATACCTCAACGAGACCTACGGCATCACCGAGGAGGATTTCCTCTCTGCGGAGCTTTCGATCGTTCCCGCCGCCAAGGCACGCGACGTTGGCTTTGACCGTTCGATGATCTGCGGCTACGGTCACGACGACCGTGTTTGCGCTTATCCCTCGATCACCGCTATGATCGATGCCGATGAGGTCACGCACACCACCATGTGTATTTTGGTGGACAAGGAAGAAACGGGAAGCGACGGTGTTACGGGTATGCAAAGCAGCCTGATCACCGACGTCATCACAGAGATTGCAAAGGCGCTCGGCGGTAATGAGGCAGCTGTAAGAGCCAACTCCAAGTGCCTTTCCAGCGACGTGACCGCAACCTATGACCCCAACTTTGCAGACGTTTACGAATATCGCAACGCATCTCTCATCGGTTGCGGCGTCAGCATGTGCAAATTCACGGGTGCGCGCGGAAAGAGCGGCACCTCCGATGCCTCCGCAGAGCTTGTGGCTTGGGTACGCAGATGCCTGAACGAGGCAGGCGTGGTATGGCAGACCTGCGAGCTTGGTAAGGTTGACGTTGGCGGCGGAGGAACCGTTGCAAAATATATGGCAAACCACAACATTGATACCATTGACATCGGCGTTGGCGTGCTTTCGATGCACGCTCCCTACGAGCTGATTTCCAAGGTTGACCTTTATGAGGCATACCGCGCATTCTACGCATTCTACCGCTTTGCATAATTCTTTTATCTGATCCTACCCCACCGTTTTAGAAAGGAGCGTCAGCCGTGCTACAAAAGCTAAAAGAAGCAGAAGCCAAATATCAACATCTGGAAGCGTCACTCGCAGATCCTGCCGTAGCGTCCGATCCCGCACGCTTTGTTGCGGTGATGAAGGAATACCGCGCGCTGACGCCCGTGATCGAAAAATATCGCGACTATCGCAAAACCGAGCAGGAAGCGGCGGAGATCCGTGAGCTTTTGGAGCCGGAAAGCGATCCCGAATTGCGTCAGCTTGCAAGCGACGAATTAAAGACTGCCAAGGAACGCTCCGAGGCTTTGCTGCAGGAATTGACGATCCTTTTGCTCCCCCGAGATCCCAACGACGAAAAAAACGTGATCGTTGAAATTCGTGCGGGAGCGGGAGGTGAGGAGGCAGCCTTGTTTGCGGCGGTGCTGTACCGCATGTACACCATGTATGCCGCCACACAGGGCTATCGCTGCTCCCTGCTCAATGAAAACCCGACCGAGCTTGGCGGCTACCGTCAGCTCGCCTTTCAGATCGAGGGTGAGGGTGCCTATTCGCGCTTCAAGTTTGAAAGCGGCGTCCATCGCGTACAGCGCGTTCCCGAAACCGAATCGCAGGGGCGTATTCAAACCTCTACCGCCACGGTAGCGGTATTGCCCGAGGCTGACGAGGTATCGGTAGAGATCAATCCCGCAGATCTGATCTTTGAATCCTGCAAATCCAGCGGTGCGGGCGGTCAGCACATCAACAAGACCGAATCCGCCGTAAGACTGACGCACAAGCCCACGGGCATTGTGGTGGAATGCCAGGAGGAGCGCAGTCAATTCAAAAACAAGGACAAAGCACTCAAAATGCTCCGCACCATTCTTTACGATCAAGCCTGCCGAGAGCAGAATGACGCCATTGCCTCCGACCGCCGTCAGCAGGTGGGAACGGGAGACCGCAGTGAGCGCATCCGCACCTATAATTATCGTGAAAACCGCGTGTCGGATCACCGCATCGGACTCACGCTTTACACGCTTGACACCTTTCTCAACGGTGACATTGGCGCGATGATCGATGCGCTCGCAACCGCCGAAACGGCAGAAAAGCTGAAGCAACAATAAAAATTGGGGGAGCGATGCTCCCGTCTACCGATTCAAAGCCGAAATGGGAGGTGTTTTTTTGCAAACCGAGCATATCACAATCAAAGATCTTTCCTTGCAGGAAAACGACCTTTCCCGCGCCGCCGAGATCCTCCGAAACGGTGGATTGGTCGTCTTTCCCACCGAAACGGTTTACGGCTTGGGCGGAAACGGCTTGAATGCCGATGCGGCAAAAAAGATCTACGCCGCCAAGGGACGTCCCTCCGACAACCCGCTCATCATACATATTGCAGTCCCCGAGGATGCCGAAAAATATGCGATCCCCAACGATACCTACCGCCGACTTGCCAAAGCATTTATGCCGGGGCCATTGACGGTCATTCTCCCCAAGCGAGAGAATATCCCCACGTCGGTCACGGGCGGTCTTGATACGGTTGCAGTGCGCTGTCCCGCACACCCCGTGGCACACAGATTGATCGAGCTTGCGGGCATTCCGATTGCCGCCCCCTCGGCAAATCTTTCGGGAAAGCCATCCCCTACCTCCGCCGCACACGTGGCAGAGGATATGGACGGTCGTGTGGACATGATCCTTGACGGCGGAGCATCCGAGATCGGTCTGGAATCGACCATCGTCAAGCTGGACGGCGACAGATTGACGCTCCTGCGCCCCGGCGGCATCACCTACGATGCGCTTTGCATGGTGTGTGATCACGTCACCGTTGCCGATGCCGTAACGCATCAGCTTGCAGAGGGTGAGCGTCCGCTTTCTCCCGGAATGAAATACCGACACTACGCCCCCCACCGCTCCCGTCGTGCTTCTTGACGGAGAAGCAAACAAGGTATTGCGCTTTTTACAGGCAGAGCAGAACGCGCACCGATGTGCGATCCTCTGCTATGACGAGGAGCTTTCCCAACTCAAAAACGAAAATCTGTTACCCGTAGGCGCACGTGACGATCTGGAAACGCAGGCAAAACGACTGTTTTCGGCACTGCGTCAGGCAGACGGCACCGACGCCGAGATCATTTACGCACATCTGCCGCCGCTTCAAGGCTTGGGGCTTGCGCTTTACAACCGTTTGATCCGTGCCGCGGCGCATACCGTCAAAAAAATTGATTGATAATGAAAATAATTCTGTTCACAACAAAATTATTTTTTTATTAAAAAAGCTTTTCCCCCTTAAAGACATCACCTCACCTTTTCACTTTTCACTCTTACGAAAGGAACTCCACCCGAAGCATGGCAAAGAAAAAGAAAAACGAAAAAAAAGAAATCGTCTACGCTCCCGTGGTCTACCAACCGATTACCGAAACCATTGAAAAGAACTACATGCCCTACGTTATGAGCGTCATCGTTTCCCGTGCGATTCCCGAAATTGACGGTCTCAAGCCCGCTCACCGCAAGCTCCTGTATACCATGTATAAAATGGGATTGCTCAACGGCGCTCGCACCAAAAGTGCCAACATCGTAGGTCAAACGATGAAGCTCAATCCGCACGGCGATGCCTCGATCTACGAAACACTGGTGCGTCTGACGCGCGGAAATGCAACGCTCCTGCACCCCTTGGTGGACTCCAAGGGATCGTTTGGTAAACAGTATTCCTCGGAGATGAAATACGCCGCCGCGCGTTATACCGAGTGTAAGCTGGATGCCATTTGTGCCGAGCTGTTTGCGGGCATTGACAAAAACGCCGTGGACATGGTGGACAACTACGATGCCACGATGAAGGAGCCTGTGCTTTTGCCCACCACCTTCCCCAACATTTTGGTCATGCCCAACAAGGGCATTGCGGTTGGTATGGCATCGGACATCTGCTCTTTCAATCTTGCCGAAATTTGCGACGGCACCATTGCGCTCTTGCGCAAGCCCAATCTTTCGGTGGAAAAGATCATGGAACTGATCAAGGCACCCGATTTTTCGGGCGGCGGTGTGATCCTGTTTGACGAGGAGCAGATGAAGCAGATCTACACCACGGGACAAGGCTCGGTCAAGCTCCGCGCGCGCTACGTCTACGACAAGGAGCAAAACTGCATTGATATTATCCAAATCCCCTATTCCACGTCCATTGAGCTGATCCTTGCCAAGCTGACCTCGCTTTATAAGGAGGGCAAGCTCAAGGAGGTCACCGACTTCCGTGATGAGATCGACCTGAGCGGCTTTAAGCTGACCATCGACCTGCGTCGCGGTGTAGATCCCGACAAGCTGATGACCAAGCTCTTTAAGCTCACTCCTCTTGAGGATAGCTTCAAATGCAATTTCAACGTGCTGATCAACAGCGTTCCGCGCACGCTCGGCATCATTGACATTCTCCATGAGTGGATCAAATTCCGTCTGGACTGCCTGCGGCGTGAGATGACCTTTGATCTGGGAAAGAAAAAGGACAAGCTCCACCTGCTTTTGGCACTCGGCAAGATCCTTTTGGACATTGACAAGGCAATCCGCATCATTCGTCGCACCGAATTGGAGGAGGACGTTGTTCCCAACCTGATGAAGGGCTTTGATATTGACGAGATCCAAGCCAACTACATCGCCGAGATCAAGCTGCGAAACCTCAACCGTCAGTATATCCTCAACCGCATCTCCGAGATCGAGGGATTGCAAGCCGAGATCGCGGATATGGAGGAGACCTTAAAGGACGAGCTGAAGCAAAAAGCGTTGATCATCAAGCAATTGACCGAGATCAAAAAGAAATACGGTCAGCCTCGCCGCTCCCAGATCCTGCCCGTCAATATGGTGGCAACCTATCAGGAGGAGGAGCATATTGAAAATTATGCGGCGCGCTTTGTTCTGACACGTGAGGGCTACTTTAAAAAGATCACCTTCCAATCCCTGCGTGGCAACGACGAGCAAAAGTGCAAGGACGGCGATGAATTGCTCAGCGTGATCGACGGAGAGAACTCCGATAATCTCATCTTCCTCACCGACCGCTGTCAGCTCTATCGCGCAAAGGCGGATGATTTTGACACCACCAAGGCATCGGCACTCGGCGACTATCTGCCCGTCACGCTGAAAATGGATGCGGACGAAAAGCCGATCCTGATGAATATTCAAAACAAGTATCCCGAAAAGGAGAACTTCGTCTTTATCTTTGCCAACGGTAAGGGCGTGCGCATCTCTGCGGCAAACTACGAGATCACGGGCAACCGCCGCAAGCTGACCTCGGCATTCTCCAAATCGTCTCCCATTGTGGCGGCATTCTACGAAAAAACACCGATGGAGGTCATGCTGGTTTCATCCGATCAACGCGCCATCGTCATCAAGACCTCACTGATTCCGCAAATGGCAACCCGAACCTCGGGAGGTGTCACCTTGATGTCGCTAAAAAAAGGACAAACGCTGGTAAGCGCAACCGTTGATCTTTCGCAAATTCCCGACGGTGCAAAGAGCTTGAAAAAAATAAAGATCCCCGCAACGGGCGTTCCGTTGCCGTGATCTGACGTTACGTAAGAAAGGAAGTGTTCTCATGGCAAAAAAAAGAGCTACTTATTCCCTGCCCGTGCGCATTCTTGCGCTGGTGCTGACAGCACTTGTGGCATCGGGCGTTTTGACCTATCTGGTCATGTTCTTTATGAGTCTGTTTGGAAACTGAAGATTTCAAATCAAAAAGCGGTGACTCCCGATGTGGAGTCGCCGCTTTTTTGATTGGATTAAGATATTTTTGCACGGTCTTTTTTCCAAAAATGTCGGTAAAGCGGAATTGCCGCCAACGGAAACAGCATACCAATCAGCATTCCAAGCTTCATGCCAAGCTGCTCGGGGGCGGTCCCCAATGTGGATGCCAAAGAAATCAGCGTCGGGCTTTCAATGGCAAGGTCGGTGACAGTACCTACCAGCTGCGGTCCTACTGAGGCACCAAGGTCTCCCCCTGCCGCCATCAAAGCATAGATCAACACCCCGCCCGTTGGAAAACGATCCGAGGCAACGATCAGACTTCCGGGCCAAAGCATGGAAACACACAAGCCCGTTGCCGCACACCCCAACAGTCCCACGATGGGAAACGGCGAAATTGCCGCAATCAGGTAGCACGCCGTTGCACCGATGGCTCCCATATAAAGCGCGTGAGACGCGTGCTTTCCGATCTTGGAAAACAACGTCCGTCCCAAGCCAAGCGTAGCCGCAAACAGCGCCACACCAAAAACGTCACCCAAAAGCTTGGGAATTCCCATTGCCTGCTCCAGGTATCCCGACGCCCACTGCGCCATCGTACATTCCGCGGCACCGCCGAGAAAAATACCAATCACGCACGCCCATACGCCGCGATTTTTCAAAAAGCTGATCGCACCCGACGTCTTTTCGGGGGGTTTCATGGGAGGGATCCTTGCGCAAAGAAACAAAACGGTACTGAGCAACGGCATTACCATAAAGATGAATGCCAACCATTGCCAATTCTGTGAGCCGCACAAAAGCAGGAACAGTGTTGCAAAAATCACGACACCAACCACGCCCCATGCGTAAATGGAATGAAGCTTGCTCATATCACGGTCGGGGTTATCGGAGGGCAATGCCGCAATCACGGGGCTGATCAGCACCTCTGCAAGTCCGCACGAGGTAGAAAACACGACCGTTCCCAAAAGCAATCCCACGTAAACGTTTTGCGGAAACAGCACGGGAGAAAGCGCGTAGACCGATAAGCCGAGGATCGTCAACATCGGCATGATCCGAAGAACCACGGGAATATTAAATTTGTGTGAAAAAAAGGAAAAGATCAGATCAATGATCAACTGTGTAACAAAGTTCACCATAACCAAAAGCCCCAGCAGGGAGTACGAGATCCCGTACATCTCCCGAAAGGTCAGAAAAAGCAAAGGAGAAAGATTTCCCGCCACAGACATACTGAGGTTGGAGGTATAACACGCCCATCTGACGCGTTGTGTATTGGACATCATCGTTGTAAAGGTTCCTTTCATTGTTCCATGCCCGTACCGTTTTGGTCAGCAAACGAAACGGTCAGCATCACGGCATTTTCCGAGTTGTCGCAGGTCGTATCAAATTGCGCAAGCAGCGCTCCTGAGAGACAGACCTCGTTGCCACGGACAATCTCCTCCACGGGGAGCTTGCGGGCATCCCCGCGAATCAAGCTTTGTGCCACAACCGCCTTGACGGGACGGTCAAAACGGAGCGTAACGCTTGCAAAGGAGCCAAACACGCCGATTTGCTCGGATACTCCCGCAAAGCAGGTCACACAGGGCGGTGTCGTACGGTCAAAGGCGATCCGTCGACGAATTGCCGCCAGAGAATACGCCCCCGAGGGATTTTGAGAAGCAATGACAAACGGAACCGTCTCGTCGCCCTCCACCGTGGGCAAAGGCGTATTTCTTGCGATCACAGCAGGTGCCGCCTGCTCCACGGTTTTGCCGTGAATATCCTTAAACCACGTATCCTCGGGCCGAAAATAGCAGCGGTCGGTCAAAATCCACTCCGAGCGCAAGAGTGGTCCTCCCGCAAACGGCGGTGCTATCCTTTGCCAACGAATGGCGGCGGTCACCTCATCCAAGCGAGTACACATATGATAAAGATTGCTCCCGTATGCCGAGCGCATGATCCCCACGGCACATCCGAGTGCCGCGCCCATATAAAGCTCATCCTCACAGTTGACAATGCCTTTTGAAACTTCCAAAAGCGTGGAAAGACGGTCCATCGTTGTGGTTGCGGAAAGCATATCGTCGGTCACGTCGTAGGAACGAAAGGCGTCGCTATAGTCACAGATCTTACAAATCCGCTCAAGCTTGGCAAAATTCTCATATCGGATCAACCCCTCTAAAGGGCTACCGTTGACAGGAATCAGACAACACGCATGCTCTATGGTCAATTCGGGAAATAACTCGTGTCCCAAATCGGTCATCATCTTACGATATTCCACCTTGCCCGAGTGCTTTCCCCAATCGACCTTCCAATAGCGCACGTCGGCATGCTTGCACCACAGGATGCGCTCTCGCCAATATGCCTCGTGCTTGGGATAATCAAGGTCGGGATCATCATATCTCTCTCCCTGAACCTGCGGCGCGATCCAAAGCCCCAAACCTCGCCAGCCCCGCGCACGGAGCATTTTGTTCATCTGCTTCAAGCGTTCCGCAGGAGTTCCTTGCAAGGACGGAAAGCGCTCGGTGTCGATCTCCAAGGAACCAAACATATGGATTTCACAGTCGGGATCAATCGAATACGGCACGTCCCAACCGTCGTCCAAGACAAAGAAAAGATCCTTTCGCACCTCGGGAAACTGCTCGGCAAAGCCGCCCTTTCCAAAGATCAGCTCCTCGTTCAACTCCGCACGCGCAAGCTTGGATCCAAGCGCACCAAAAAAGTCGGCTGCCACAGCCCCCTTGCCGAGCATCCTTCTTTTGGCTACAAAGTTTTGGCTTGCCCAAGAGCAGCAATAGCTCAGGCTCTCTCCCCTCGGCAAAGCCTTGATAGGATTTACAGACATTGAAAATCTCCCTTCACATGTCAAAATTGTATCTTACATATTATAAAGCATTCATCCTCAAAAAGCATTTCCCTTTTTGACCTTTTGTTTGCCAATATTGACACAAAACACCAAGAGGCTTTTTCTCAAAAGGAAACAGCCCCAAAGCATTACAGCGGAACAATGGCTCCCTGACGTGTCAGCTCGCGACAAAGTGCTTGATATTCCACATCGGAAACACACACACCTTGCCGCGCCGCGATCGCCGCCGCACATCCTGCTGCCTGCCCCATAGCCATACAAGGGGCTTGCACACGAAGCGCACTGTTTGCATCGGTATCCGACGAAAGGATCCGCCCCGCCACCAATATGCGGGATGCTCCCTTGGGGATCAGAGCACGATACGGAACTGTGGCACAATGCTCGGGAGAAAAATACTGTTGCTTGACATCGTACGGAGGAATATGCAGATCAATGGGATAAAAGGCATAGCAAACCGCATCGTCAAAATGCCTGCCGCTGATATAATCCTCGGCGGTAATCACGTATTCGCCCAACACCCGCTTGGTTTCACGCACACCGCATTCGTTGGAAAACTCTGACGCAAAAAGCGAGGAAAGCCCCTTGCAGGTACGCAAAAAGCAGATGATGGAAAACGCATCGCGCCGTGCAGAAATCTCCAAAAGGCTTTTTTGATCGGAGGTATCACTCCCCTTTGGCGTAGGCACGTGAAAACGCAGCTCCTTTTTGAAAACACCTCGTGCCACGGTTGCGGGAACCGTCCATGCAGGAAGCACCCCCGCCTCCAAGCCTGACGCAAGCTCCGCTGTCAAAGCCTCTACGTCCACCGCATCGGCATCGTAACCGCCCAAGCTGACCGACAGTGTAGAGGGCTGTAATTGTGCGGATTCCATGCAAGGATATCCAAGCATCTGCACGAGATTGGCATCTCCCGTTGCATCAATGACAATCCTTGCCTCTACCTGCTTGACACCGTCCTTTTGCGCGACCAAAAGTGTGACGCCATCCTCTTGCTCTTCGGCAGCGGTCAACATGCTGTGAAAGCAAACCTCCACACCATGCTCCGCACAAAGCTCGTCCAAAACGGCACAGTACGCAAAGGTGTTGTATCTGATCTGCTCCAACCAATGCTCGCGACGCTCATAGGCAATCTCGGGAATCCTGCAAAAGCCGAGCGACTCCATGCGCTTGATCGCATTCCAGCAATGTCCCGCAATGATCTGCTTGCCCCACGCAAAAAACAGCCCGGGATAATTGATCCCCCCCACCGTGGAGGTGCCTCCAAGCACGCCGTTCTTTTCGATCAAAATAGTTCTGGCACCTGCCGCCGCGGCAGAGACGGCGGCAAATACGCCCGCCGTTCCGCCACCGACCACGGCAACGTCATACGAAACATTTGTTAAAATCTTAATTTCCATATTTCAAAAATTCCCTCACACTTCGGGCACAGAAATGGGAGTGCGTTTTTGCGCAAGCATCCACTCCAATAGCTCCTCGTCACTGTAAGCGGCATTCCATGCATTATGCTTGACACCGTAAAGAATCTTGATCTGCGCCTTCTGTCCTCCCCGTTTATGGATCGCACTCAGCATTGAGATCGATTCGCTCAACGGAACTACGTCGTCAAGATCGCCGTGATAAATGTAAACAGGAAGATTCACCAGAACTCCCGCATGCCAATAGATACCGCTACCGCAAACGGGAATCAAAGCCGCAAAGCGGTCGGGATCTGCCATCGCAAGCATCCACGCGCCTGTGCCACCCATGCTGAGCCCCGTCAGATAGATGCGATCACGGTCTACAGGCAACGTTTCGCAGATATGATCCAAAAAAGCCAACAGCGACTCGGTATAGCAGCCCCAATATTTGTTTGCGGGACACTGCGGTGCCACAAAAATAAAGGGATATTCACGCCCTTCTTCTCTGACGTGCTTCATATATCCGTTATACATCGCTTTGTCGAGATCGTCTCCACGTTCTCCCGCGCCGTGTAAAAAGAACACCAAAGGATACTTCTTGTTCTCGTCATAATCCTTTGGCAGATACTTTACGTAACCAAAATTATAATAAACATCGGAATCCCATTTATGCTTGGTGTACATGGTAAATCTCCTTTTGCTCAGTCTATGATAACCCATTATAACACACAAAAAGAAAAAAGACAAGTCTTTTCCAAATTATCTTATTTGAAAAATATTATATAATTTATCAAAAATATTTTTGATTTTCCTATTGACAAAAAAATGAGTCTGTGGTATAATATTGTGGTACTTGAGAAAAGCAAGGACATGCGAGTGTAGTTCAATGGTAGAATCCCAGCCTTCCAAGCTGGTCGCGTGGGTTCGATTCCCATCACTCGCTCCAGCAAAAACACTTCCCGAAGCAATTCGGGAAGTTGTTTGGCAATGTGCCTTTAGCTCAGTTGGATAGAGCAACTGCCTTCTAAGCAGTAGGTCGGGGGTTCGAATCCCTCAAGGCACGCCATCTTCAAATGGTGGGATTAGCACAGTTGGTTAGCGCGTCAGGTTGTGGCCCTGAAGGTCGTGGGTTCGAATCCCATATCTCACCCCAAAGAAAAGCAGACAGCAATCGTTGTCTGCTTTTCGTTATCATGGAAAAAGGACGTATACGGCGGAGGACCGACATGAATTTCGACTTTACGTTTTTTGCGCAGAGCATTCTGCTCGGAGCGGGGCTCGCGATGGATGCCTTTTCGGTGTCCCTGGCGAACGGACTGAACGAACCGCGCATGAAGGTGCGCAAAATGTGCATCATTGCGGCGATTTTTGCGTTTTTTCAAGCTCTTATGCCAATGATCGGCTGGGTATGCGTGCATACCGTGGTGCAATATTTCCATGCATTTGAAAAGCTGATCCCCTGGATCGCGCTTGGTCTGCTCGGCTTTATCGGCGGCAAGATGCTGTACGAGGGCATTACCCAAACATGTGAGGACGGCGAATGCTGCAAGGTTTGTCTTACGGCCCTGCTGATGCAGGGTGTGGCAACCTCGATCGACGCGCTGTCGGTCGGCTTTACCATCGCGGAGTACGGCTGGATCGAGGCACTGCTGGCGGCGGCGATCATTGCGCTGGTCACGTTTATCATTTGCGTGGTGGGCGTGTATATCGGAACGCGTGCGGGCACCAAGCTTGCGGGCAATGCAGGGATCCTCGGCGGCTCGATCCT
>JAGANE010000066.1 GCA_017624395.1 Clostridia bacterium | reverse complement strand
CGTCACACGGCAGGGTGGGGGAACAAATGTGAAAGCCCAAAGCGGCAAAGCGCTCGGCAATGGCTTCGGATTCGTATTGATTGACCTTGCACCCAAGCGTGTAGATCCCTACGGTGAGATGACTGTAAGACATAAAATCTCCTTGGAGTTGATCTTCTTCTCATATTTTATCATGCTTTTGCCGATTTGTAAAGAAAAATCCGCAAAAAATAACGAGGAATTTGCATTTTAGGCTTGAAAAAGCCCCAAAAGCATTGTATAATAAAATGAAAGACGCATTTTGATCAAGACTTAAGATTTTATCAAAGGAGAGCTGCACACAGATCATGCAGATCATTACCGTAAAAAAGAACGACGCGGGACAACGCCTTGACAAGTTCCTTTCCAAGGCGGTCAAGGGGCTTCCCGTGTCGCTGATGTATAAATATATCCGCACCAAAAAGATCAAGGTCAACCGTGCCCGTACCGAGCAGAGCTATATGCTGTGCGAGGGAGACGAGATCCAGCTCTTTATCCGTGACGAGTTTTTTGCTTCTCCCGAGGCGGACGAGGGGGCATTGTTCCGCATTCAGCCCAAGCTGGAGATCGTGTATGAGGATGATAATATCCTTTTGCTCAATAAGCGTCCCGGCGTGCTGGTTCACGAGGATACCGCCGCAGCAGAAAACACGCTGATCATGCACGTCAAGGCGTATCTTGCGCAAAAGGGGGAGTATGATCCCAACGAGGAGCAATCCTTTGCCCCTGCGCTTTGTAACCGTATCGACCGCAATACGGGGGGCATCGTGATCGCCGCCAAGAATGCCGAGGCGTTGCGAATTATGAATGAAAAGATCCGCAATGACGAATTGCAAAAGCTTTATCTTTGTGCGGTTCACGGTGTTCCGCAAAAAAAGCAGGCAACCCTGCACGGGTATCTGAAAAAGAACAGTGCCGAAAATCTTGTGGATATTTCCGATGTCAAAAGAAACGGCTATAAGGAGATCATTACCAAATACCGTGTCCTTTGCGAAAAGCGCGGAAACGCCCTCCTTGAGGTTGAGCTTGTCACGGGGAGAACCCATCAGATCCGTGCGCATCTGTCGCATATCGGACACCCGCTTTTGGGCGACGGTAAATACGGTATCAATCGGCAGGATCGCGGACGCGGCTATAAATTTCAGGCGCTTTACGCATATCGCCTGCAGTTTCGCTTTTCGGACAGTGACCACGCGTTGGGCTATCTGAGGGGCAAGACCTTTGAGATTGACAGAGACAGCGTTTGGTTTTTAAAGGATTTTGAAGAAGGGGGAGTCAAGCGCGTATGAGAGCAACCTCTGTGTCTTGTCGCCGTCAGCTGCCGCTGCTTTTGATCGGAGCGGTATTCACGGCATTGACGCTGGTATATCCGTCGGTCGGGCTGTTGGAATGGCTTGCGATGATCCCACTATTGATCGGTGCTTATCGCTTGTGTGAGGAGCGGGAATGCACTCTGCGCCGTGCCTACGGATACGGATTTTTGACGGTTTACGTCTTTTATTTTGTCATCTACCATTGGTTTGTCAACCTTTATCCCTTGGATTTTGTGGGAATGGACAACGCCTCCTCTGCGGTGGTGATTGCGGCGGGCTGGTTTGGGTTGCCGCTTTTGCAGGCGATCCCCGGAGGGCTTGTTTTTCTGCTGTTCCGACTGATGCACAAATCAAAAATTTTTGAACGTGCTCCGCTTTTACGCCCCTTTGCATTTGCCGCACTTTGGGTGGCTTTTGAGTGGTCGTCCACACTCTCGTGGGCGGGAGTGCCGTGGGGAAGGCTTGCGCTCGGTCAGATCAAGCTTTTGCCGATGCTGCAAAGTGCCTCGCTTTTCGGCTCTTATTTTGTCTCCTTTCTCATCGTTGCCGTCAACGGTCTGCTTGCCTATGCGCTCCTGTATAGCCTGCGCTCCACGTTGTGTGTCTCTCTTGCCTCGGTCTTGTTCTTTTCCAATCTGCTCTTTGGCGTGACGGTAAGACTGTTACCCGAAGCAACGGAGGGGGAGACCGTCACGGTTGCTGTGATACAGGGAAACATCAATTCGCACGATAAGTGGG
>JAGANE010000065.1 GCA_017624395.1 Clostridia bacterium | reverse complement strand
GGTTAACGGCAAAGACGCCGCTCTTTTTGATCATCTCATAGGAGTGACGCGATGGGCGCACCGAAATATAGGTCTTTGGCGGATCGGAATTGACAATTCCCGTCCACGCGATTGTCAGAACGTTTTCATGCTCTCCGTCCTTGCAGGTAACGAGTGCGGGGGGAACGGGAGACAACAGTGTTCCGCCGCGCCATTTTTGTTTTGCCATGCTTCCAATCTCCTTCCAAGCAATTTATCCTATATATTATAGCACACCCTCCCCCGTTTGTCAAGACGTGACGGCAGATGATTTTTGCCCCGATCTTGTATTTTACGATTGATTTTTGGAGTTTTTTAGAGAAAAACATGAAAAAGAGCAAAGCCTTTCTTGACATCAAAACAAAAATGTTGTATACTGTAAAAAAGAGATAACCGTTTTGAGATCAATTCAGATTGGAGAAGCTTTTTATGGATCTAACTTGGAAAGAACGCTTTGGGGCGGCATTTGCATGGGAGCGCGTTATTTGCAGGCTGATTGCCGCATGGTGCGCGTTTGCCTCCACCGTTTTGCTTTCTGATATCGGCTTTGCCGAGCTTTCCTATGCGCAAAGCACCCCGTTGTGGCAGGTGGCACTTTGGACACTTGTTTTTTTTGCGGTGTTTTCCGCGCCCGCACTCCTGCTCGCCAAGCTTCACACCGACTCATGGTTCTTGCTCCTGACCTCCAGCCTTTGCGTCTTTCGCTGGCTGTTGGAATTTGAGGGCGGTAATGATGAATTTTTGTTTGTATTGGCAGTCATTGCCGTATATGCTCTGTTTGTCGTTTATACCCTGCACGTCAACGAGGAAGCAATACATCATCTGCAATTCGGCAGTCGCTCGGTCGCGGCACTTACCTTTTTCATCGGTCTTGCCTCCTGCGCAATCATTGCCACAGTCACCTGCCTGCGCTACAAGACCTTTTCCTCGCCCAACTTTGACTTTGGTCTGTTTTGTAATATGTTTCACAATATGAAGGAAACGGGGCTCCCCATGGTCACCAGCGAACGCGACCGTCTGCTTTCCCATTTTGCGGTACATGTCTCCCCCATCTACTACCTGCTTCTCCCCTTTTACCATCTGTTCCCCACGCCCATGACCCTGCAGATCGGGCAGGCGGTAGCATTGACGCTTGGTGTGATTCCCGTTGTTCTGCTTGCAAAGCACCACAAGCTGTCGGAACGAAGCACTCTGCTGGTCACGGCACTCTACGCTTTTTTCCCCGCCCTTACCTGCGGCACCTTTTACGACATTCACGAAAACTGCTTTCTGCCGCTCTTTTTGCTTTTGACCTTTTTGTTCTATGAAAAAAAGAAATATATTCCCATGTATCTCTCTGCCGTCGGTGTGCTTGCCGTCAAGGAGGATGCCGCCATCTATCTTTTGATGTTTGCTCTGTTCGTCCTGCTCTCGGAGCGCAATTGGATCCACGGTGGGGCGCTGACCGCCATGTCGGTGGGCTACTTCCTTCTTTGCGGCTATTATCTGGAAAAGCACGGGCTTGGTATGATGGTCAATCGCTTTGATAACCTGATCTACAACAAGGACGACGGTCTGCTTGG
Source organism: Clostridia bacterium (assembly GCA_017624395.1). Taxonomy (GTDB): domain Bacteria; phylum Bacillota; class Clostridia; order Oscillospirales; family CAG-272; genus UMGS1865. The sequence continues at coordinate 2,748 of JAGANE010000065.1, read as the reverse complement.
TGCCATCAAAACGGCACTCGTCAATCCGGGCTATCTTTTGACACAGCTCTTTACCACAAGCAAAAACGGCTGGGAAAAGCTGGTCTACGCCCTGCAAATGCTCCTGCCGTTGGGGCTTCTCCCCTTCTGCTCCAAAAAGCCCTCGCGGTGGCTGCTTGTTGCACCGCTCCTGATCAATCTTTTAACCTATTATAAATATCAGTATGACATCGGTTTTCAGTATCACTTTGGCATCACGGCATTTCTGATCTACGCCACAATCAAAAATCTCCCAGAGCTTTCCGCTCCCACGCGCCGCAATCTGCTGGGCATTGCCGCCGCGGCGTGCTGCTGTATTTACGTCTTTACCGTCCTTCCCAAGCTTGACAACTACGTTGACCGATGGGAATCAAGGAAGGAAATCTACGTACAAATGGACGAATTTCTTGATACCGCCATTCCCGCCGACGCATCGGTATCGGCATCCACCTTCCTTCTCTCGCACATCGCCGACCGTGACGTCATCTACGAAACAAAGTATCACGGCGATAAGCCCGACGTTGATTACGTCGTTCTGGATATGCGATATAAGAGCTACCTTGACACCATGCAAGCCTATATTGATCAAGGCTATACCGTCTCCGATCAGCTGGAAAATCTGATCGTGGTATTGAAAAAATAATTTTTTGAAACACCTTTTGTGGGGGAGTCTCTTTGAGAGAGGCTTCCCCACAAATAACAAAACCACCCATCGCTCTCCTCATCCGTCTCGACTTCGTCGATCCACCTTCTCCGCTGGAGAAGGCTAAGGTAACACGTGCTACGGCTAAAGGAAGATACTCCACAGCAATGCAACCTTTGAGCCTCCCTCCGAGAGGGGGCAAAGCTGCGCGTCGAGGACGTCGCGCCCTACAAATGGACAAATCTTTGCGGTGTCTCCAACCAAGCCTTCCCCTCAGGGGAAGGGGGACCGCTTGCGGTGGATGAGGTGAAGCTTCGCAAAAAAAGCTGAGGGAGAAACCATATGTAACAATTTTTTATCAATCGTAGGTAGCGACGTCCTCGATGCTCCGTATTACGGGAATCATCGTTTGCGCGGCGTTGGATCGGATCACTTGAATCGCTTGGAAAAATAGAAAAACTCGCTACAACCGATTGACAAGCCCTCAATTTTGTGATATACTAATATGTAATGTAATTTTAAAAAGAGAAAGCCGAAAGGATACTCAGCTATGAAATGGACATCTCTTAACGACCTGCGGGAAAAATATCTTTCTTTCTTTGAATCCAAGGGGCACCTCCGTTTGCCCTCCTACCCGCTCGTCCCCATCAACGACAAATCCCTCCTGCTCATCAACTCGGGCATGGCACCCATGAAGAAATTCTTTACGGGTGAGGAGCAGCCGCCGCGCAACCGCGTGACCACCTGCCAAAAATGCATCCGTACCCCCGACCTTGAAAGAGTTGGACACACCGCACGCCACGGTACCTTTTTTGAAATGCTTGGAAACTTCTCCTTTGGCGATTACTTTAAGGACGAGGCAATTCCGTGGGCATGGGAATTTTTGACCGAAACGTTGGAGATCCCCAAGGATCTTCTCTGGCCCTCGATCTACGAAAGCGACGAGGAGGCATACAACATCTGGGTCAACAAGGTTGGCGTTGATCCCACACACGTTGTTCGTCTTGGCAAAGCCGACAACTTTTGGGAGCATGGCACGGGTCCCTGCGGCCCCTGCTCCGAGATCTACTTTGACCGCGGACTGAAATACGGCTGCGGCTCTCCCGATTGCAAGCCCGGCTGTGATTGCGATCGCTTTATGGAGATTTGGAACAACGTCTTTTCCCAATACAACAACATGGGCGACGGCACTTATACCGATCTTGCCCAAAAGAATATCGACACGGGCATGGGCCTTGAGCGTCTTGCATGTGTGATGCAGGGCGTGGACAATATGTTTGAGGTTGACTCAATCCACAAGGTCATCGACAACGTATGCGCCATTGCAGGCAAGGAATACGGCAAGGATAAAAACGACGATATTTCGATCCGTGTCATCACCGACCACATCCGTTCCGCAACCTTTATGATCTCGGACGGTGTCATTCCCTCCAACGAGGGCCGCGGCTACGTGCTGCGTCGCATTCTCCGTCGCGCTTGCCGTCACGGAAAGCTGCTTGGCATCAACCGCTCCTTCCTGCCCGAGCTTGGCGTGATCGCCATTGGAGAATCGGACAAGGCTTATCCCGAGCTTGCCGAAAAGAAGGATTATATCCTCAAGGTGGTTGCCATGGAGGAGGAGCGCTTTGACGCTACCATCGATGCAGGTCTTGCCATTTTGAATACCATGATTGAGGATGCCAAGGCAAAGAACGCCTCCACGCTTTCGGGCGAGGACGTCTTTAAGCTGTACGATACCTTTGGATTCCCCATTGACCTCACCCGTGAGATCGCAGAAGAGGCGGGACTCTCGATTGACGAAGCTCGCTTTACCGCTTTGATGCAGGAGCAAAAGATCCGCGCCCGCGAGGCAAGAGCCAATATCAGCGGCTGGAGCGACTCCTCCAAGAGCCTTTTGGCAGAGCTTCCCAAGACCGAATTTTTGGGCTATGATTCCACTGCAGCAAAAGGAAAGGTGCTTGCCATTCTTGCAGATGACATGATGGTGGACGAAATCTCCGAGGGTGAATGCTCGATCATTCTGGACGCTACCTCCTTCTACGGTGAGGGCGGCGGTCAGATCGGTGACACGGGCGTGCTTTGCAGTC
>JAGANE010000008.1 GCA_017624395.1 Clostridia bacterium | reverse complement strand
CCATCGCTTTCGCAGTCGGTGAAACTAAAGGAAAAGAGTGCCAAGCAAGAGCTTGATGCCGATACGATGTTCGATATTATAAGCCAGCCAAAGCCAAACCAAAAGGAAACGCTGAAGTTGGATCTGTATAAGCTGAGAGAGATTTTTCCGAATTGTTTACCCAAAAAAATGGAAAAGGCGATCTATCAGATCCTTGCGGAGTGGCAAGCGCGGGAGCAGAGTAAGGAACAGAGCCGTAGCAGTTGGGATAGAGATGCGAGGTGATGCGAATGTTGAAGAAAAGTAAATGGAAACTATATTTGATTTTGCTACAAATTTTTCTTACTAATAAAGTAGGAGGTTACCGCTGTCGATCCCAAGTTCCCGAGCACGAGATTTTGAAGATCGTGCGTATGTATGCACCGATCATCGCCGAGTTTTTTGATAATGAGGAAGAAATGGCGAAGTTTCAAAAGTGGAGAGATGAACAGGAAGCAACGGTAAGAAAGAAGAAGGAGACAACGGCATAAAAGTGAAATTCCGACACCACAGATACTATGGTACCGGAATTTTGATTTTGATGTAGTTGATTCTCTATAGCATTTGACCATTATAAAAAATGCTTGACAAAACGGTATGTTTGTGGTACACTATGAGAAAGAAGATTTCTTGCTATTAAAGTTTGGATAAGTAAATAAAACAAATAATCCGAACGCTTCTCCAAGTAAAAGAATGTTCGGATTATTTTCATGTGGTCGAGGTGACAAGATTCGAACTTGCGACTTCTACGTCCCGAACGTAGCGCTCTACCAAGCTGAGCCACACCTCGTTATAATATTTTGCATCGGTGATCAAGACAAGATTCGAACTTGCGACTTCTATGTCCCGAACCGCCGAGCGTATGCGAGGCTTCGCTCATACCAAGCTGAGCCACACCTCGATTTTTCAGACCCATATATTATACCATCTTTTTTTTACTTTGTCAATTGCTTTTTTAAAAGTTTTTTATGTTTTTTCCATGGAAAGGAGGCACCTATGCAAAATTCTCAAGCCATATTGCACGAAATTATGATGCAAAATGATATTGTTGCTTATGCCTATAGCCGCTATCTCAATCTGACCCCTCGCTTTCTGACGTCCGAAATGGTGGAGAATCTCGCAAAGGACTGTCGTATTAACACACACGATGCCTTTCTTTCTCTGTTTGGCGCGGCCTGCGGTCTGGAGCCCGACATCAATCCCATGCACCGCCTTTTGGAACGCCAATACCTGCGTGCGGGGGTGCGTTGTCTGGAGACTTTTGACTTCTATCAAGACGAATATTACCGCACGGTCAAATTTCCTGCTGTCAAAAGCGGACGTTGGGAGATGCGGCAAAGCTTTTATGAGCCGTACGAGCCGTTTGTCTGTAATCACCCCGTGGTAACGGGGGAGTTCCGTGAGATCCCGCAAATTGGATATTTTAATCAAAAATTTGAGTTTCCCGCCATTTTGGAAAACGGCGTGGAGTGGATGACCGTTACTCCAAACGAGATTGCCACCATGCAGGCACCGATTGCAAAAAGCCACGGACGTGTGCTGACGCTTGGCTTGGGACTGGGCTATTTTGCGTTTTGCGCATCGCAACGCGAGGACGTGGAAAGCGTGACGGTGGTGGAGCGTGATGCCGAGGTCATCGGGCTGTTTTGCAAATATCTGTTGCCGCAGTTCCCAAATGCGCAAAAGATCAAGATCGTACAAGCCGATGCTTTTGAATATCTGGAGGACTGTCAAAGGGATGCGTTTGATTATCTGTTCTGCGATCTGTGGCACGATCAATCCGACGGACTTCCCATGTATCTGCGCCTGCGCCGCATTGAGAAAAAAAGGGGATTTTCCAACGTTGATTATTGGATCGAGCCAACGCTCCTCTCCAGCCTGCGCCGGATGGTGTGGGAAAAGCTGACCGACCGCAACGCCCCAATGCAATTGGAGGGCGTCTCACCCAAGGAATTTCTCACCGACGAGTATCTCCGTCGTCTCGCTCCCGATGTCAAGCCGATTTGAAACCAAGCAAGCCTGCCGCATTCTTGATGCGGCGGGCTTGCTTGGCTGATGTTCATTTTTTATTTATTTTTGCGCTTTCAGGTGATGCTCGCAAAGCTCTGCCAGGGGACAGGTATCGCATTGCGGCGCGCGGGCAGAGCAGGTATCTCGTCCGAATTGCACGATGCGATGACAAAAATCCGAGCGGTCCTCGGCGGCAATCAGCCCGTCCATGATGCGCTCGACCTTGACGGGATCCTTCATTGTCTCGGGATACATGCCAAAGCGACCGCAAATGCGAATGCAATGCGTGTCTGCAACCGTGCCGCCCTTGTGGTAGACGTCACCAAGGAGCAGGTTTGCCACCTTACGTCCCACACCGGGGAATTTGAGCAGCTCCTCCATGGTATCGGGGAGCACGCCGTTGTATTCGTTGACCAACATTGCGCAGGCGTCCTTGGTGTTTTGTGCCTTGACGTGGTAAAGACCGCGGGAGCGTATGTAGTCTTCAATGTCCTCCACCTCTGCCTTGGCCAACGCTTCGGGCGTAGGGTAAGCGGCAAACAGCTCGCGGCAGACCAGATTGACGCGTGCATCGGTGCATTGTGCCGAAAGCCGCCCCATGATCAAAAGCTTCCACGGCTCTCCATGCCACTCCAAGGCGCAGAAGGCATCGGGATAGAGCTTCTTCATTTTTTCAACGATCAGCGCCATACGCGCCTTTTTTTGTGCTTGTGTCATTTTTGTGCCTTTCTTTTCAAAGCAGGGCGTCTCTCCAATACAGAGAGCCGCCCCGATGCTTGTTTAATTTACTTTTCTTGCAGGCTCTGTGTCGGGAACGGTTACTTCTTCGATCATAGCGCCGAGTGCGCGGAGCTTTCCGACAATATCCACGTAGCCGCGCTTGATATATTCCACGCCGCCAATCTCGGTCACACCCTCTGCGGCAAGCCCCGCAATGACCATTGCCGCGCCTGCGCGGAGATCGACCGCTTCAACGGGTGCGCCAACCAGCTTTTCCACGCCCACAAAGGTTGCGGTGCGGCTATCCAGCATGACTGTGGCTCCCATTTTGCGAAGCTCGTCAACGTAACGGAAGCGGTTTTCCCAAATCCCTTCCTGAATACAGCTGACACCGCCTGCCAGCGAGAGCAGGGGAGCAAACTGCGGGTGCATATCGGTGGGAAATCCGGGGTAGTAGAGCGTTTTGATATTGACGTTGCGCAATTCTCCCGTGGATTTTACCAATACCGAGTCGTCGTATTCCTCCACGCATACCCCCATCTCGCAAAGCTTTGCGGTAATGGTTTCAATATGCTTGGGGATCACCGAGCGGATATGCACGCATCCACCCGTTGCCGCCGCGGCAACCATATAGGTGCCTGCCTCGATCATATCGGGAATGATGGCATAGGTGCAGCCGTGCAGCTCCTGCACACCGCGGATCTTGATCATGGGTGTTCCCGCACCCGTAATGTTGGCACCGCAGGAGTTGAGGAAGTTTGCAAGGTCTACGATATGAGGCTCGCGTGCGGCGTTGTCAATCACGGTGGTTCCGTTTGCCAGCACAGCCGCTAAGATCACGTTGACCGTTGCCCCCACCGAGGCAACGTCAAAATAGACCGATCCGCCGTGCAGCCCGTTGGGGGCATCCAGCTTGATAAATCCGCTGTCGGTATGATCCATGGCGCCCAGCACCTCAAAGCCCTTCATATGCTGATCCAAGGGGCGGTTGCCAAAGTTGCAGCCGCCGGGCCAGCCGACGGTGGTTTTGCCAAAGCGTCCAAGCTCGGCACCCAAAAGATAGGTGGAGCCGCGCAGCTTGCGTACCAGCTCATAGGGCGAGGCACCCTGCATAATATGCGTGGTGTCAATGCGAACCGTATTGGGCTTGCGGCGCGATACACGCGCGCCCATAGCCTTTAAAATTTCCAAGGAAGCGTCAATGTCGCTGACCTCGGGAATGTTTTCCAGCGTACAAACGTCACCGACGAGGATCGATGCAAAAATGATAGGGAGTGCGGCGTTTTTCATTCCGCTGATCGAAATGTCACCGAACAGAGGTCTGCCGCCTTGGATGATGATTTTGGTTGACATACTGCTACCCCCCCGCGCAAAATAATCGCAAAATAATACCTAATAAAATTATAACATATTCCTATCAAAAAAGAAAGACCTTTTTAGATATTTTTCAAGGTTTTTCACTGTTTTTTTCAAGGAAAAAGACGTTCCTTTTTCAGTTTATGAAAAAAAGGGCAAAAGGGTGCGGATCACTCAAACGACGGGCGAAAATAAGCCACGGCAAGATCCACCACCATGTTATAGCTTCGCGTGCCCTCCACTGCTCCTTGGCTTTGCAGATAGGAGTTGTTGGTTGCCTCACTGATGTCGGCGGCAACGTTTTCGCGGTAACGCTCAAAAAAGACGGCGTATGCCATTTCCTCGCGTCGCACCTCGGGGGGAAGTCCCTCGTAGCTCATTCGGTAAAGTGAGGCATCTGCCGAATAAAGAGCACTGATGACGTATTCGTAGACGTTGAGCAGAGCGCTGTATCGGATATAGGGATCGTCGGATTCCATGCAAACGAGAAAGGCAATAAAGTTTGCCTCGTCCTCGCGGGCAATTCCTCTTTGATGCGCCAATTCGTGCGCGGCGGTGTAGGGAACGGTGTAGTCGGGGAAGTTGACGTTGATGTTTGCCTCTCCCGTAAAAAAGCTGTATACGCCCGTGATGTGGGTATAGGACATCGCACCGCTCATGGCAACGGGCTTGGTACGGCTGGAAAAGGTGGTGATAAACTCCTGCTTGGCGCAAAAGCTTTCATAGGCGGTAAGCAGCTTTTGATTCATTTCGGCATAGGAATAGGGCATGAGCGAGGTGCCGTCCTCCAAAAATATGATCTCATCCGAAAGCTTGTCGATCTCATCCGATAAGATTTCTGCCGTTTGATACAGCTCCTCGGCACTGCATTTCTCTCGTTTCAACTCCAGCTTTTGGTCCAGCGTTGTACCAAAGTAGCCTGCGGCAAAATTCCAGACAAACAGGATGCCGCAGATGCAAAGTCCCGAGAGGAGAATTCCAACGTACACCAACGCCGAGCGGTTGCTGTCGCAGTATTTTCGCACACCGATGACGATCAAAAGAACCAACCAAAGCGGCAAAAGGCAGATCAAAAGCTCGGCAAAGGAAAAGGGGAGCCATGAGGTGATTGCCGCAAGTGCGCGACGTCCCCACGTGCTGATGCTTTGATTGAACCAATCGGCAAAGGCGGCACTTTGGGTAAAGGCAAAATACAGACCTGCGCTGATGGCGGTGAGCAGATAGATGCCGATGCAAACGCGCGGCAATCGTTTTTTTTCGGGAGTGGTGATTGGGGTGTTCATGTAAGGCTCCTTTTTATTGGCAGATCGGTAGGAAAGCAGCCCGCGATCAGTGCCTCCATATCCTTGGGGAGCGGTGCCGTCAGGGTCATCGGCGCTCCCGTGGTGGGATGACGGAAGGTGAGCGTGTGGGCGTGAAGTGCGTGTCGTGGGATCAGCGGCGAGGCGTTTCCGTAAAGATCGTCTCCCGTGATCGGATGCCCGATAGAGGCAAAATGGACGCGGAGCTGATGCGTTCTTCCCGTCAGTGGGTGCGCTCGCACCAGTGTATGTCCGTTTTGGGCGGCAAGCACGGTATAGCGTGTCAATGCCGCGTCGGCGTCGGGAGCATCGGGGGAGCAGACCTCGCGCAGGATAATGCTTTGCTCGGTGCGATGCAGGCAGGTGTCGATCTCGCCCTCTCCAAGCGGCATTTCACCGTCCAATACGGCAAGATAGGTCTTTTGAATCTCCTTTTTCCGCATCTGCTCCGCCATACGTCCCGCACAGATGCGATTGCGTGCAATCAGCAACAGTCCGCTGGTGTTGCGGTCAAGGCGGTTGACGGGACGAAATACAAAGGGAACACCGTCTTTTTGATAACGGAACGCCAAGGCGTTTGCCACCGTGTCGTCGTAATGGTCGTGCGAGGGGTGCGTGGGCATTTCGGCGGGCTTGGCGGGAACAACGATATCGTCGTCCTCATATAGGATGGTGATGGGAAGCTCCACGGGTGTGATCTCGGCGGAGATCTCGTCCTCCACCGCAAGCGTCAAAAGGTCACCCGTCCGCAAAAGATATCTGACCGTTACCTGCCGCCCGTTGACTGTGATCCCATCGGGGAGAAACTTGAGATGCTTGAGCATTTTGGAGGAAAGCTGCAGCTCTCCGCGCAAAAATCGGAGCAGCGGAATGCCATTGTATTCCTGCTTGACCGTGATCTGCATACAAAATCCTCCTTTGCCTCAAATTTTTTGATATTGCTTATATTATAACATCTTTTCATGGCATTTACAAGAAGATTTTGTGACAGAATTGAAATAATTATGAATTGTGAGAAAGAAGTCTTGCGAAAAAGGAATTTTTGTGGTACAATAAGGGGGAACGTGTGAAAAAACGATGGTATCAGGAAAGGACAGATGCAATATGGATTGGAAAAAAGTGATTGCCGCCCTGCTGGCGTTGTCAATGCTTCTTCTTTTTGCGGTGGCTTGCCAAAGAGGGGAGGAGACACCCGTTGATTCCGAGGAGACCGAGGAAGCAACCGCGGGACCGATTCCCCAAGAGCAGCAGACCGACTATACGGACGACCCCGAGCGAGTGGCATATATTGAGTCGTTTGGCACCGTGTTTGCTGCATTTCCCGAAACGGATCCCCAAGCCTTTACCGTGACCGAGGCGGAGGGAGGGGTGACCGTAACGGGATATACGGGCAAGGATGCCGCAGTGCGTGTGCCATCGATCATTGACGGAAAGCCCGTGGTTGCCGTGGGAGACGCCGCATTTGCGCAAAATACGGTGCTGCAAAAGCTTTATCTGCCCGATGGAATTACTACCGTGGGGACGGGGATCCTTGCGGGCTGCAGCTCGCTGACCTCTCTCCGCACACCGATCCTCGGCAAGGATGATGCGCAGTATCTCGGTTATCTGTTTGGTGCCAACAAATACGAGGACAATCCCATCTGTGTGCCTGCCTCGCTGGAATATCTGGAGCTGGGCGGCAATGCGGTAAAGCTCCCCGATTTTGCACTGTTTGACTGTAACGATCTGGTTTACGTTTCTTTTCCCGATACCCTCAAGGAGCTTGGTAGCTATGCAATGTTTCAATGCAGCAGTCTGCTGGCACTGAATATGCAGGGCTTGACCTCCATCGGGGAACACGCGCTTGACAGATGCGCCTCTCTTACAACCCTGACCTTTGGAGAGGGCTTGCAGTCGATCGGCTTTGGTGCCTTGGAGGGCTGTATCAATCTGCGCTCTCTGACCCTGCCCTTTGTTGGCGGAAGTGCCGCCGAGCAAACCTATCTCGGTTATATCTTCGGTGCGGCAACGCCCGATTTTGCGGCAGGCTATTATCCTGCGTATCTTGTAGAGCTTACCCTGCTTTCCACCTGCACCTCTCTTGGAAATTACGCGTTTTATGAATGTGATTCCTTACTGCGGATCACGCTTCCCCAAACGCTGACATCTATCGGCATCCGCGCCTTTTCTTACTGTACAAGATTGGAGGGGATCGCAGTTCCCGCCGGCGTGACAAGGATTGGTGAAAATGCATTTTTCGGTTGCAAAAAGCTGCAGACGCTGACCTTTGGCAGTGCATCGGCATTGAACGAGATCGGCATCAACGCCTTTTACGGATGTGTGTCCCTGACCTCGGTCAGCCTTCCACAAACGCTTACCACGCTTCCTGCCTCTTGCTTTGCCGATTGCACCGCGCTTGCCACGGTCGATCTCGGCGGCGTGATGAGGGTGGGGAAGAACGCCTTTCATAATTGCGTGGCGTTGAACACGCTGACGGTCTCTCCAAATGCCATATTTGAGGAAGGCAATGAATGTGCAAAATTACTGATCAAAGAATAACCCAAACGGACAGTTGTATGTGACTGTCCGTTTTTAAAACTCTTTAATGTCACGCCTCGGTTGACAAACTTCCACCGTATATTGGTAGACATTTTTCTTTTGATCTGGTATAATAATGCTATCAACAAAATTTGGAGGGGAGTATATGACAGTAGGACAACGAATTCAGCAGATTAGAGCTTTACGCGCACTTTCGCAGGAGGAATTTGGAGAGCTTCTTGGTGTTACACGGCAAACGGTATCCAAGTGGGAGCTTGATCAAACATTGCCGGAGCTTTCGAAGGTGGTTTTGATCAGTAAGCTTTTTTCGGTAACGACTGACTCGATTCTGATTGACGGTATTACTTCATTTGATATATCGCACAAGGCTTTTTCATGCGGTATTTATCAATCGGAGCTATATGAGATCGTTGAAACAGAAGTCTTTTCACTGGTGTATTACTGCAATTCCGATAAAACTGTTTTAGGGAGCAAATTGTATATGGGATTTGCAAACAAAAAGCGGCTTTGCGGGATTTGTGAGAGAAATGAATTAAAAAAAGAAACTTATTATGCTTATAAAAGTGAGGTAGGAGAAATCTACACCAATGACGTTGGCGGAGTTGCATTGTTGATCGGCGCGCCATATGATCCCTCTGTGAAAAAGACCATGCGAAAAAGTGAAAGCTTTTTTGTGGATCATTCGGGGGTATCTCTCCCGGGAGTAAACGATAGCGGAATTGCCAAATGTCTTTCTGCGTGGCGTATGGGTGACATCTACCGTAGCAACGCTGAAGAATGCTTTCTTTCTCTGTGTACGGATCAAAGGGAATATGTTTTTTCCGTACAACGTGAAAATTGTAATGTTTACTGCGGTGCTTCTTATATTTATACATTTGATTTTGGGTTGTTTTTCGCAGGACAATATTTTCGGATAAGACATTATAAGGATAACACAGAGCCGTTTTGCGGCTTTGGTTGCAATTTTTCCTTTGTTCCTCAATACCGTAAGGTCCCCACCGAGCTTTACACGACCGATAAAGCAATCAAAAAAGAGTCAAGACCGATATGGAGCGTTGTAAAGCGATATACAGATGATGAGATTGTTTTGGAGGGGTGCGGAGACGATGAGTATTTTTATCGCAAAAATGACAAAAGGACAGAACGTTTTTTGGAAAAATAAGAATTGATTTTTTGATAAAAACCGATCGGTGCACCGTGAAAAATCGCGATACACCGATCGGTTTTGTTGATATGGTTTACTTATTGATAATGGTCACGCCTGCGGGGGTGATGCCCGTTTGCTCGTAAACGATGGCGTTGATCTGTGCCAGCTGCGCGGGCTGGAGCGTGTCGGCGGAAACGATGATGCTGATGGAGTCTCCGTTCAGCACGGCAACGCATTTTTCAAAGCCCTTGGCAGTAATGAGAGACTCGATGTTGGCTTCCTTTTGGATCTCCTCGGCAATCGCGGAAATGCCTGCCAATGCCTCGGTTTTTGCGGTCTCGCTGGATTCTGCATTGTCAACGACTGCCTGCAGTACCTCCAAAGCCTCGTCTCTGGCTCTCTGACGGCTGACCTGCGTTGCCGAGAAGTAGGTGTTGTCGGCATCGGTGACGGTGTTATCCTGATTTAGATTGTCGGAAATATTTCCGCTTGGCTGATCGTAGCCGTCATAGCCGCCGTCATTTCCCGATCCCGCAAAAAGGATCCAGTTCAGCAGCACCGCTACGCCGATCAAAAGGGCAGAGCAGGCAACGATGATGTTGCGCTTTCCCAGCTTCAGGATCACGGTTTTAAATTTGTTGGACTTCTTGACTTCGCATAATGCTGTGGTTTGTTCTTTCATAGGTAGTGTTCCTCCCATTGTTTTTGTTTCGCTATAACATATGATGCGGTAGATCAGAATATGCTTGCGTTTTGATTTTTGTGTCTCTTTTTTATGATTTTGCCTCGGTAATGTAGATGCGATTGCTGGAAATATGCAGGCTTGCGCCAAGCAGGGAGATCAGCTCCTGCCGCTTTTCGGCATTGTTTCCGCCGCGGCAAACGATCCCCACGCCCGCAATTTCGGGGGCGGCGCGGGAAAGCGGAAGTGCCTTTGCCGACGATCCGCTGCCAACGATCACGTAGGTCTCTCCTTTTTCGGTCAGCTCGGTGGCATAGATCTCCTCAAAGCCGCCCGAAAGCGTGACCACTGCCGTGACGTCGCTGATCCCGTCCACCGATTCGCAAAGCACGCGAATGCGCTCCTCAAGATAGCTTTGATACAAAATCAACTCGTCCTCGGCAGGGGAGTAGGGCTTTTCGGCTACCTCTGTTTCCCCCTTTACACTTTGACTGCCAAACAGCAGGAGCAAAATCCCCACTGCCGCTCCGATCAGGATCAGCCATGTCATATTTCCTTTTCCATCACCGTTCTCTCCCTGTCTTTTTAAAAATGAAAGCATCGTATCCCTCCTTTATTCTATGGCAACCGCACATTCGCACGATAGGAGCGACGTAACAAAGGACTGTATTTCCTTGGGATCCTTCCAGATTGCCGATCCTGAAAGAATGACCGTGACCTTTTCGGGGGAGCTTCCCCCGTCGCTCCAATGTACGGCACAGCGCACGTCTCCCACGTCCATCAAAAATTTTTGCTCCAGTGTTTGCGTCATCATTTTGGTAAAATAATCTCTTGAGGCAGTGTCAAGCGCCTCTTGCATATCCTCTTGGTATTCGTTTTCTTCCACGTCCTCCTGCCACGGGAGGGTAATCTCTCCGTTCTGCCAATTTTGCAAAGCCGAGATTGCCCCCCTCAGCGGTGCGATCATCACGCAGACGAGAAAGAGCGAGGTCAAAAGCCGCGTGTGCTTGGCAACGCCGCCGCGTTCTCCGTCGGGGGATAGGAGTGAGACGAGCGTGGCGACAAGCGAGGCGGCAAGCACGGTAAACAGATAGTCCTTGATAGAGCTTTCCCTCCTTTCCTATGCTATCCCAATGCCGAGGCACAGTGCGTCAAAAGCGACAGCGCAAGCAGAATGACCGAGGAGCAGATGCTGACGGCGGCGACAAGATAGCCGAGGAGCGAGGCAAATTCGTCCAACAGCTTTTTTTCTCCGTCACAGCCAAGCAGATCGGCAAGGGATGCCGCAAGCTGCCAGGTCAGGCGCAGGAGCAATAGCTCGATCAGCGTTGGCAAAAGCGTAAACAGCAACAAAAGTACACCGCATATGCCAACCGTACCGCGCAAATAGCTCACACTTGCGCTCACCGTGCGCAAAAGCTCCGAGACCGAGCCGCCCACCACGGGGATCAGATTTCCCGCCGCAAATTTTGCGCTTTTCATTGCCAGCGTATCGCCACGTGCGGCAAGTGTAGTCTGCGCGGCAAGCATGGCAAGCAAAAGCATCATCAAAAAGGCAAGGGCGGTGGTATAGTTCTTTTTGACGGTGGAGATCAACGTTCCCGTGCGGAGGGCGGGGTTGAGCGATTGCATCAGGGCAAACGCCATGCAAAGACCGCAAAAGGGAACCACCGTTTTGCCCACTGCCTCCTCCAAGACCGTCATAAAGACGGTCAGCCCCGATGAGGTTGCCGCGGCGGCACCCACGTTTCCTCCCATGGCGTAAAGCACACAGAGCAGGGGAAGGAGCGCGGCACTCACGGCAGTCAGTGTCTTAAAATAAGCGGTGACGGAGGTAAGACACGAATAACTTTGGGAGAGTAGCGATAGCATGATGACAAGCGATGTACAAAAGGAGAATGCCCGTCCGATCCCCGCGCTCCCAAAGCTCCCCTGCAACGTGTGACAAACGGCGGAAAGCAGCAAAAGCCCCGCCACCGAGGCAAGGATCCTTGCACATCCTCCAATCTTTGCCCCCAAAAGAGAAAGAATCGTGTGAAGCAGATAGGAAAAACTGCTCATCTCGCGCACCGCTTCTCCTACGTCGTCACTTCCGTCCGAGAAAAGACCGTCGGGGAGCAGATCTCGGATGTCGTCGGGAATGCTCTCCAAAAAATCCCGGAATTCCGACGGCATTTTTTCACTCTCCGTATCATCACCGTCCTCGGCACAGACAAGCGGTGCAAACAGAGTGAGCGATAAAAGCAGAGAGAGCAGCAGGATCCAAGGTCTTTTGCGCCTCACGTTACACCTCCCAAGGAGAGTAGCTCCTTAGCCGCCGTCAGAATCTCGCCGATCAGCGGCAGAGACAGCAGTAAAAGCTCCACCTTTCCCGCAAGCTCCACGCCCGTTGCGATGCTGTTTTCGCCCGATTCGCGGCAAAGCTCGGCACAGCACTGTGTCAGGACAGCAATTCCAAGCGCCTTCATCAAAAGCTCGGCATATTGTGCAAGTCCCTCCTGCGCGGTTAGCTCCGACAGATAGGAGACCAATGGTGCGGCAGTGCGAATGACGGCAAAGGCAAACAGAATTGCCAGAGCAAGGCGCAAGAGCGGTAAAAAATCCGATTTCCATTGCTTGACGATCATTGCGGCGGTAACGCCCGTGACCGCAAGCATACAAAGTCTGAGCGTATCCACGGTTACATTCCGAAAATCGAGCGAATGAGCGCAAACAGCTCTCCAATCTCGCTGATCAGCATCATCAGTGCCACAATGATGCCCGCAATGGTGACAAAGGTGGCTTGCTCGTCGCGTCCGCTTTTGGAAAGGATCTGCGCGGCAACCGCCACCAAAATTCCAATGCCTGCAATTTTTACGATCAATGAAATATCCATGTTTATTTTTCCTCCGTGTTTTGAAACGAGCGTCACGTTACCATAAAACAATCGTTGCCCCCAAGGAAAAGCAGAGACGGAGCCCCACGGCAAGCCTGAGGCGTGCGGGAAGCTCGTCTGCCATTTTCTTGCGTTGTGATGAAAGGGCGGCAAGGCAGGCATCACATCGCTTCAGCTCGGTCTCTCGGTAAGCGCTGCCAAGGTCGGCAAGATACCCGATAAGGATCCTCCTGCTTTCTGCGTCTAACCGATCTGCGGATGCCGCAAAGCAATCCTCCAGCGTGGGAGACGGTGACAGCGTGCCA
This sequence comes from Clostridia bacterium, assembly GCA_017624395.1. Taxonomy (GTDB): domain Bacteria; phylum Bacillota; class Clostridia; order Oscillospirales; family CAG-272; genus UMGS1865. Next base: position 6,631 of record JAGANE010000008.1, on the reverse strand, counting down.
AGGATGGCAAGCAGGGCAGGATCTGCCCCCGCAAGGATCTCCGACAAGGGGGTCATGTACAGGTCGATCTGTCCGCGAATATAAGAGAGAAGCGAGATCCACGCCTCCAAAACGGACAGTCTCCCTCGCTCGCGCCTGACCGATGCGTAGGCGGCAATCGCACCGCTGCAAAGGATCATTCCGCCGCCAAGCAAGCGTACCAATGTCATATCCGAGCCTCAAAGCAGGGCGGCATCCGCCTGCCTGCGGTCCGAAAAATGATAGCGAAAGCCACCCGACCCTCTTTCCAAGCCGACGTATGCGCCAAAAACGCCTGTGCGGTGAAGCTCACAGAGTGCGGGCCGCCGCAAAAGCTCGGTCAGAGAGGCGGCATGTGCCGAGGCGAGCAGGGGAACCCCACAGTTGGCGGCGGAAAGAATGGCTTGAGCATCCTCGGGCGAGCCGATCTCATCGCAGATCACAAGCTCGGCTCCAAGACTACGGACGGCAATTTCAATGCCTGTTCTGCGTGGGTATCCCACCAGCACGTCCAGCGTCAGCGTAGGATCGGTCAGCGTACAGCCAAGCTCGCGCCGTGTGTCTACCACCACCGTGCGCCATGCATAGGCGAGGGAGGAGATCTCGGCGGCAACGGCACGCAACAGGGTGGTTTTTCCAACACCCGGCGGTGCATAAAGCAGCACGCCGCCAAGCCTTCGCATTCGTAAAAGACAATCGGTTACGGGCGTGGCGTTGACAGAGACGGCGTGCGGAATACGAACCGTCAGCCCCGTGACAGATCCCACACCGATGATCCTACCGTCCTTGAGTGCCGCCGTTCCGCAAACACCTACGCGGATGCCGCCCTCCAGTGTCAGATATCCTTGGTTGATGCTCTCCCCGTATGCGTAAAGAGAGCCGCCGCACATTTTTTGCAATAGCTCTCGCAGCTCGGCATCGCTTAATATAATTCCCGTGGAGTAGCTTCTGCTTTGGTAGGTGACGGTGGAAATACGACCGCTATGCAGCCGTAGCTCCTCTGCCTTGGCAGCACCGCAGACCTCAATGGCAGAGGAAAGCCTTGACGGCAGCAGCTCCAAAAGTCCCGACGGCAGCGTCAAACGCGGACGAGACGAACAAAAAGATTGCATGTCCCTTCTTCCTTTCATTTTTTGATCCGAATTTTTATGGTTCTTGATGCTACCATATGCCAAAGCACAGGAAAATAGAACCAAATTGCAAAAACCGAATATGCTGATAGCAAAGAAAGGGGGAGTCTGCATGGAGATCAGATCCACAGGTGAGGATGCCTATTTTGCGGCATCCAATTCGGAAAATGGATTTTTCAGCTATTATTCGGAGTGCTTTGACGCCGCACGTGTCAAGCGTGTGTTTGCAATCAAGGGAGGTCCCGGAACGGGCAAAAGCCGTTTTTTACGTGAGGTTGCCGTGTGCGGGGAGGGGCAGGGCTATCAATGTGAATATATTTATTGCTCGTCGGATCCCGATTCGCTCGACGGTGTCATTCTTTCACGGGGGGATGATTGCATCGCGCTTTTGGATGCCACCGCACCGCACGTCTATGAGCCGCGTCTTGTGGGGGTACGCGAGGAGATCGTCAATCTTGGGGCATTTTGGGACGGCAGTATTCTTGCCGATGCCGCAAGTGAGATCGCCGCACTCAATGCACAAAAAAAGGAGGCGTACGAGAGCGCCTACCGTTATCTTTCGGTCGCGGGCAGAATGCGGGAGAACTGCGATGTGCTGGTTTCCCCCTATCTCCGCCACGAGGGAATTCGCGCCCTTGCCGCAAGACTTTTGCGTGAGGTGGAGGCAGGTACGGCATTTGAAGCCCGTCCTGCGCTGATCTCCTCGATTGGAATGTGTGGGCGCGTTTCCTATGACACCTATTTGCGGCGTGCGGAGCGAGTGTTTTTTATCGAGGATTGCCACGGCAGTGCCTACCGCCTGATGCAGGAGCTGTTCTCCTTGGCAAGGGCAAAGCAATTGTCACTCCGCGTTTCTCACGATCCCGTGGTTCCCGCATACCTTGACGGCATGCTACTGAGTGACTCCCACATTGCGTTTTTGGTGTCTCCCACACAGCCCTGCGATGCTTCATCCAAAACGATCCGCATGAGGAGCTTTGTCCAAACCGCCCAAATGAAGCCGATCCGCGGAGCGATCCACTTTGCCGAGCGATTGCGGAGGTCGGCACTTTTGGGCGCGGAGGCAGCGTTGCGTCAGGTGCGCACGTCGCATTTTGCGCTGGAGCGGCTTTACGGCAATGCAATGGATTTTGAAGCCAAGGAGCAATTTACAAAAAAATTTATACAACGCTTATTCGGCTTGCAAAATTCTTGAATTTGTGATAAAATATAGGGAGAGATGCTTTTTAGGAGGACTTTCCCCGTATGAAGGTTGTTTTGTTTGCCCTCAACGGTTCGTGGGTGCATTCCTGCCTCGCCCTGCGCTGTCTGCGTGAGCCCTTGGAGCGAGAGGGCTTTGAGGTGGTTTTGATTGAGCATACCCTGCGAGACCGTACGTCGCATATTTTGGAGCGACTTTACCGCGAGCGCGCCGATATTTACGGCTTTTCCTGCTATATTTGGAATCTGACCGAAATGCTGACGATTGGACAGACGCTTCACAGTTTGTTGCCCGAGAGCCGTATGATCCTCGGCGGCCCCGAGGTCTCGTTTGCCACCGAGCGGTTTGACAGAATGCCTTGGATCGATGCCATTGTCTGCGGCGAGGGAGAGGCGGCAATGCCAAGGCTCTGCCGTGCGATCCGTGAGGGACGAGACTTTGATCGCATCCTTGAGGGCGGTTGCCCCGATACGATGCGTGACGAGGGGATCCTGTATCGGACGGGTGAAGGGAACGGTTCGATCCTTTATTACGAATCCTCCCGCGGCTGTCCCTATTCCTGCGCCTACTGTCTGTCCTCCGCCACCAAGGGTGTGCGCATGAAAAGCACCGCACAAACGCTTGCCGATCTGGAGGCGTTTGAGGGGATTGAGGGGGATTGCAAGGTCATCAAATTTGTAGACCGCACCTTTAACGCCAACGTGTCGCGTGCCAATGAGATCTGGCAAGCCCTGTTGTCGCCGCGCTTTACCAAGCATTACCATTTTGAGGTTTGCGCCTCGTTGCTCAACGAGGAAAGCTTTGAGATCCTTTCAAAATTTCCAAAGGGGAAGATCCAATTGGAGTTTGGTCTGCAAAGCACCAATCCCCAAACGCTTGCGGCGTCCTCGCGGCACATCAAGCCCGACGAGGTCATTGCGGCAGTCAAAAGGATCTACCAAATGGGCAATATCCACGTGCATCTTGATCTGATCGCAGGGCTGCCTTACGAAACCTACGAGCGGTTTGCACGTTCCTTTGATGATGCCTACGGCTGCTCGGATCTCTTACAACTCGGCTTTCTCAAGCTGCTTTACGGCACGCGCCTGCGGGAAAAGCAGGAGGAATACGGCTACCGTTGCCTCCCCACGCCGCCCTATACGGTCCTGCAAAGCCATTGGATCAGCTACGAGGAAATGCAAAAGCTGCATCATATTGCCGAGGTGCTGGAGCGCTATTTGGAAAGCCAACGCTTTTGCCATGCACTGTTCTATCTTGATGCGCAAATGCCGTCGCCGTTTGCCTTTTGGCAGGGGCTTGCCGAGTATCTTGCGCAGACAGACGAAATACCGTTGCAAAAGATCTCCCAGCCCGACGCCTTCCGCTATCTGTTGCAGTATGCGCGGACACTTCCGTGGGTGGAGGAACAAACGCTGAAGGCGATGCTTTGCGCCGACTTTGCACAGCATGAGCATAAAAATCCGCCGTCTTTTTTGAGAGCATAAGCTTTGCGTGGAGGGGCTTTCTTCCTCAAAGTATGCCCCTCCCCGCACCCCGCCCCAAGAACCTTTTTGGAAAAAGGGGATCACAAGAAAAAGCATTACTCGGTTGGACGCCGCGTAATGCTTTTTGCTTTATCATTTTTATTCCAATACAACCCTCCTACAAGCGATCGTTTGCAAACGGATAAAGCGTTTTTTTGCAAAAAATTCTTGAAAAGGAGGGGACGGGGGAGGGAAAAGCTTCTTTAAAGAAGTTTTCCCACCCCCGAATCAAAATTAAATTTTATCAAAGTGCGGCAACCCACTGTGCAAAGATCATGACGGCGGGGAGCGTTGCCGTAGAAAGGAGTGAGGTCAACCCCACCACCTGCGAGGCAAAGCCCGGCTCGATGTCGTGAACCTCGGCAAGCATGGTAACGGTGGTTGCACTCGGCACGGCGACCAACGCGGTTACCAACAGGATATAGGTCTCGCCAAGTCCGCAAAGCTTTGACAAAAGGCAAGCGGCAACGGGAAAGACGATCAGCTTGAGAAACGCGTGGAAATACAGCTTTGCGCTGATAAACATTTTTCCAAGCGAAATGGTGGCAAGCAGCGCCCCCATGATCAGTACCGAGATCGGTGTGCAGAGATTGCCGAGATAGGAAAAGAATTTTCCAAAAAAGGCGGGCAGCACAAAGCCAACGCCCTTTAAAAGATACAGCACCACACCAATGAGGCAGGGAATCGTACCAAAGTTGATCAAGGCTTTCTTTGGCGTCATGCGAATGTCCTCTCTGCCGCGTGCGAGAATGATGATACCCCACGTCCAAAGCAGGAGATGGAAGCTGATCAAAAAGAATGCGCCCATAAAGCTTCCCTTGCCCTCACCCAAAATCGAATCGAGAATGGGGAAGCCCAAAAATCCGCAGTTGGAAAAAACGAGGGAAAACTCAAAAATTTTGGTCTTGTCCTCTTTTTTCATCGCGCGGCAGATCAGCCACGCCGCCAACGCCAGCAAAAGATGAACGGCAAAGCCGATCAGTGTTACCTGCCACGCAAGTGTCAGATTTTCTTTGTTAAATTCGGCGCCCTCCAGGGCGGCAATGATCATCATCGGCTGTCCCACCGCGAGGATCAGGCGCGAAAGTCCTTTGGAGGAGTCGTTGTTGATGATGCCCGTTTTGCGACAGATGTAACCACATACCGTCAGCAAAAACAGCGTCATCATGACAGTAATCAATGCACCAAGATCCATCAGAAATTTGCCTCCCGCAATTCATCCAGCTTTCGTTTGATCTCCTTCATATCCTCCAGCATATCCTCTTTTTTGCGCGGGTCACGCAAAAGAGCGGCAGGGTGATAGACCGCCGTCATAAAAAAGCTTCCTTTTTCAAACCAGACCCCATGCTCCTTGGTGATCTTAAAATCGGGCTTGATCAGGCGCATAGCGGAGATGCGACCGAGGCAAACGATGACCTTTGGCTTGATCAGGCGCACCTGCTCTCGCAGATACCCGATGCAGGCGTCCTCCTCCTCGGGAAGGGGATCGCGGTTTTTGGGAGGACGGCATTTTAAAATGTTGGCGATGTAAACGTCCTTGCGGTCAATGTCCACCGCATAAAGAAATTTATCGAGGAGCTGACCTGCACGCCCCACAAAGGGAATGCCCGAAAGATCCTCCTGCTCCCCCGGTGCCTCCCCGACAAACATCAGGTCGGCATTGGAATTTCCCGTACCGAATACGAGATTGGTGCGCGTAGCACCGAGAGCGCATTTTTGACATTCGGCGCAGGTCTGCGCCAGAGTTTCCAGAGTGTAATCCATAGGATGCTTCTCCTTGGTTTTGTTTATTCCTTGGCGGGCATGGTGTGCATTCCCTCGCGCTCGGCGGCAATGCCTGTACAGATCAGGTCGTAGCAGCCGCTCCGAAGAATGCAGGCAAGCTCGGCAGGGGTTTTGACGGGTGTGGTTGTCAAGATTCCACCCGTGATCGGCGTGGTCAAGCCGTGAAAGTCACTGCCCGAGGTACGGATCAGCCCGAATTCCTTTGCCCAACGGTCGGCAAACCGATTGCGGGAGTTGTGACCGGGAGTGGCGTTAAAGACCTCTATGCCGTCAAGGATCGTAGGATCGATGACGGACATCCCGTTGCGAAAGGGGTGCGCCTGCACCAAAAGCGCGCCGTATTCACGGACAAGGCGGGAAAGAACCTTCAGCTTTAGTCGGTGCAGGTAACGGTGCTTGCGGAAATACGCCTCGTCGGCACCGAGGATCAGATAATCGTTGGAGGTGTCGTAATTGCGGACCTCAGCCCCCGTCAAAACCGTCAGACGGTCACCCGCATAGGCTTGCATTTCGTGAATGGGGGAGAGATAGCGTTCAATGCTTTCCTCCCATGTTTTTTCGGTATCAAAGTTATACTCCACGTAGTGGTTGGTCACCACCACCGTGCTGTAGCCTGCCGCAATATATTGGTCGGCGACCTTTTGCGGGGGCATATGTGCGCACTTGCTGATGTCGCTTGTGTGTGCGTGTATTTCCACCTTGTATTGCATGGTGCGTTTGCCCTCCGTCAGTATTTTGCAGGCATGTCGTGCATGCCGTCTCTCTCTGCGGCGGGACCGCCGCAGAGAAGCGTGCAGGCACCCGTGCGAAGGATCTCTGCAAGCTGCAGAGTGTCTGTCACGGGGACGTCGGTGAGAATTCCGCCTGCTGTGACCGATGTCGGATGATGAAAATCAGTGCCCGACGTGATGAGCTTACCGTGCATCCTTGCCCATTCGACCGCAAGATGATTGCGAGCAGCATGCCCGGGGTGT
>JAGANE010000064.1 GCA_017624395.1 Clostridia bacterium | reverse complement strand
CAAAAACTCGTCGGCATCGTTATCCGACACTGCCTTTGGGGAATCTGTTCTCTCCGTTTCGTCCTCGGTATTTTTTTCCGAGAGGTCGTCGGGAGCTTGATTTGCGGAATCTCCCTCCGCATCGGGGTTGGGATCATTTGGGGTAAGATCATCGGGCAAAGCCTCTGACGCAATCTCGCAAGGCTCCTTCGCAGGCATCTCCGCGGACTCCGCAACAGAATCCTGCATCGGGGCATCGGGCGACAAAGATGCACCGTCCTCTGTGATCGTTTCATCGTTGCTCTCGTCAACTGCGGCAAGGTCAACGGGAGCTTTCTCGTCGTCCTTGGGATCGGTGGGAGGCATCGGCGCAGGTGCTTGCTGACGCTTCTTTAGGATCAGCCACAGCACAACCGCCGCAGCAATGCAAACGGTCACGGCACCGATCACCGTAGGCAAGATCCATGCGTTGGAACGGTCTTTCAAAGGTTCTCCCGAAGGATCCTTGGTGGGATCGTCCGAGGGATTTTTGGTAGGATCGTCCGAAGGATCCTCCCCGGGGGGCGTGTGAAGCTTGGGGATCTCCTCGGTCTTGGTCTCTCCGCAATCCGTACAGGTAAAGGTTTTGGTTCCTACCGTAAGGTGTGTTGCGGGAGTTGTGAAGGACCCTGCCCCCCATGCGTGGTTAAGATACTGGATATCTCCGCACGCACACGTCCGCTTGTGCTGTGTCTCGTTGTGCTTTTCCCATGCACCGTAGGTATGCGTTGCGTCCTTGGGGATCTCCTCGGTCTTGGTCTCTCCGCAATCCGTGCAGGTAAAGGTTTTGGTTCCTACCGTAAGATGCGTTGCGGGCGTTGTGACCGTCCCTGCATCCCACACGTGGTCGCTCGGCTCTACCGCATGGCACTTGGAGCATTCCCGTTGGTGCGTAAGTGCATCCACCGACGTGTAGGCACCGTATGTATGACGGCAGATCACCTCAATATCAAATTTGATCGGCTCCGCCAAAAGCGCAGTACCGTTGCAGTATGCCTCCTCGATACAAACCGTGGGGGACGTCACCGTTCCAACCGTTGCTCCGTCCGCAATTTGAAACTCCAACAGTATGAGCTCCCCCGTTCCGCTCTGCACCTCGGATGCAACCCAAACCATCAAATACGGTAGTGTGCCGGTTGTGGGGCTTGCCTGATACCAGCCATCAAAAAGAGTGCCGTTTTCAGCTTTTTTCAGCACCAAAGCTGTAGAGTCATACGAAAGGCTGAGCTTGACAGACGTGACACCGGGATTTTCCGTCAGCCGTACTGCCACCGTTACCGTTTCTCCCGCTTCTCCGCTGCCGCCGCTCGCCTCCAATGCAAGCGACGGAGCCTGCGCCCACGCAGGGAACGCAATACAGGGCAAGAGCAGGAGAACCGCTAACAGAATGTATCCTATTTTTTTCATTGGCATATAAGATTCCTTCCTTTGCCGTCCTTTGGAAAACGCAACCGAATTGCGCTTTCCGTTACTACATATTTATTGTATTATTATTATACTCCTTTGCTTTAGAAAAGTAAAGTCTTTTTTGATAAAAAACCACCCAAAAATAACCACTGCATTTTTGTGGTATTGCACAAAAGCCTTGACAGCCCTTGCGTTTTGATGTATAATACATTTACATCATTTGCAAAAGGAGCTTTTTATGACTTTGAAAGGGAACGGATTGTTTGCAATTTTCGACCCCAAAAACAAGAAAATATTTACAATTTTATCCATCGTTTGCGCGGCAATCACCCTCATCGTTTTTTTGGCAACCAATCTAAATCCGCTCTCGCTTTTGATTCTTCCTGCAGGCATCGTCTGTTTGCTGTTTGTGATATGCTCCTCGGAATCGGTGGAATACGAGTTAAGAGACGATAGAATCATATATAAACAGACCTTTCATTTTAACAAAGGAGCTTCAAAAAGCAACTACCGGCCAAGCTCCACTCTGGAGGCTTACGTGATCGTCTCCATGCTCCACGGCTTTCGGTTTGAGCAGACCGCTTATGAAAAAAAGCTGGACGTGGGAAGAATCTATTTTTACGGCAGATCCGAGCTTGAGGCAGAACGTCCCTTGATGCGACACGAAAAAGAGCTGCTCCGTCTGCCCACCTCCTACGTGATTTGCGGTGTCAAAAGCTTTGAACGTATCAAAGAAACGCTACACACCCTCCTTCCGCCCGAAAAATTCACCGTTCCGCCCGTTCCCCCAAAAGCAAAAAAGCCTTGACAACTGCGGCGGCGTATGATAAAATATAAGAAATTCAACATTTTTTTGATCCTAAGAAATCGGAGGCATTTACAATGAAACGATTGACACTGTGCTTGCTGTGCTTGCTCCTGCTTTGCACCGCCACACTTTCCGCCTGCAAGGGCAGGGGAGGTTCTGAAAACGGTACCGAATCCAATACCGCAGACAAAACCGAGGCAGATCTCCTCTTTATGGTGGATAACGAGGTCTATGCGCGCTTTTCCAAGGGCGGTATCCCCGCAGATCCCGAAAAGCAGGGCTTTCGCTTTGACGGCTGGTACTTTGACGAGGACGTGTGGGAGGACAAGCTGGAGCTGACCCCGCCCCAAACCGACCATTTTGTTACCCCCGGAGAGGCGGAATCGATCCTCTCTAACAACAAAACAGAAACCGTCACCTATCACCTCCCCGACCACCTTGCCTCGCAGCTGGCACAGGGCGAGGATATTTGCGTATGGGCAAAATTTACCGAGCTTCCCCCCGAGGGCTACACGGCAGGAAAGCTCTGCTACACGCAAAGCGTCTCTCTGTTTGGCGATGGCAACCCAAGCTTCAACCTTGCAGACACAAATAAGGTGACCGTCATCAACTTTTGGGGCACTTGGTGCAGTCCCTGCGTCAACGAGCTACCTCATTTTGACGATCTGGCACGTGAATACGGTGACACGATTGCCATTGTAGCACTCCACTCGCAGGAGGGTGTGGAAAACGCGCCCGCCTTTATTGCTCAAAATTACGCCAACTCCCCCATCCTGTTTGGCTATGACGTCAATAATTCCTATTACAAAAAGCTGGGAGGCATTGGAAGCTTTCCCATGACACTTGTCATTGATGCCAACGGCATTGTGGTAGCAAACCGCATTGGCGCGCTCTCCAAGGTAGAGCTGCATGGGCTGATCGAGCAGGCACTCGCCAATACGAGCGATATCCGTTAAACATCTCCCCAAGACCTTCAAAAGTCACCCTTTTTTGCCCGTCAAAAGGCGTAAAGGGTGACTTTGTTTTGCCATTTTATATTTTTTTGAAATATTTTTAAAATTTCTATTGACAATCATTAGATTATATGCTATAATGTTATCAAGACAAGATAAAATTTATTGTCAATTCAAACAAAAGAGGTGACTGCATCATGAATGATTTAAAAGCAACACGAAAGCGCGTACTGGAGCAAAATCCAGACATCAAACACTTTCAAAAAAAGCGTCTGACCGCATTTTTTATCAAGCTGATCGCCATTGAGGCGGTTGCAATCGCGCTGACGGTATCGTTGCTCAATCACGGCGTGGTTGCCGCGATCCCCGTTGGGATCTGTCTTGCAATCATATTGCCGCTGTGGTTGCTCAAGCCGCACAAATTTCTTGTGTTCGGTGTCAAGCTTGGAAAGGTTGTTGAGGTTAAGATCGTTCAAAAACTCATAGAATCACAGCATGGTTGGATCAGATATAATTGGGCGTTGGGCGCAAACCACGGACAGTTTGCCGTTTTTAAAATTGAGGATGAAAACGGACGCACGTCAAAGCTTGAATTAGAGGCGCGTTTTCACGCCGCCATCTATGAGGGAGACACGCTCCTGCGCCTCTCGGGCGTTCCCTACCCCATCAATCTCAAACGCCACACCAAAGCCCTTTGCCCCATTTGCGGCAATATCATGCCGCGAGAAAGCACCCGCTGCGTCGGATGTGACGCAAACGCTGTTCCCACATTTGACAATACCAAGGAGTAAACAACAATGAAGCACGGAAAATTATTCTTTTACAACATGGGCAAGATCACAACCGCCGCACGTATCGCCATTCTCCCCTTGGCTTGGACGCTGACAAAATTTGTCCCACCTGCGTATTACGTCAGCTGGGCATTGTTGATCACCTCGATTATCATCGCCTTCATTCACGCGCCGTCCGACAAAGCAATGGTACGCGTTCTGGAAAACCACCGCAAAGAGGTCAAGCGGAAAATGAAGGAGCTTTGTGAAATTAAGGACGACGAATACTACGTGGTGCTTGACGGCTACCGCAAGAATGGCAATATGAAGCTTCGTCGCCACGTAGGAAAAGAGGTCATTTATCCCCATCCCACCACCTTTATCTTTGCTGAAAAGGGAAATAAACGCTATCTTCTGATCGTTAAAAAATCCCTCCTCTCGCCCACCCCCGCAGACTACGAGCTGATCCGCTTGACCGATCCGAGTGTGACAGACACGATCCGCGTCACCTCCAATGTAGAAGCCGACAACGAAAAAGTCGTAGAACTGACACTTTATACCGACCGAGCCCCCGAGGGCATTACCATCTTTGCAAAAAACGACTACCACTACCGCGATTTTGTAAAAGCGATGCAGAACGCGGCAAAGACCTCGTGATGAAACAGGGGAGCGATTTTGTTGGGGGAGTTTGAATAGAAAAAGCATGTCGTAAACGCCGCTCCCCCACCCCGATGTCCTTCAAGAACTTTCCTGACAAAAAATGGAAAAAAGGAGAATTGTCATGAAACAAACCAAGCTTTCCGAACAGATCATTCAAGAGATTTCCCGCAAAGGAAAAAAGAATTTATTTGGGACCATTGTCAAAACACTGCTCATTTGGGGCATTGGCTGGACGGTTTTAGTGTTAACCGGAAAACAGAGCGACCTTTTTACGCTCTCTTCCCCGCCCATATGGTTTTGGATTGTATTTGCAATCATTTTGATTTTTCCCATCTGGAAGTTTCAAATTTACAAATTTTTAAGACCGTCCGTTCACGGAGAGGTGATCGAGGTAGAAAACACCCAACGTCTTGGTGGAAAAAAAGGAGATGTTGGCGGGTACATCGACACCTTGAACATTGGGCAGATGGGAAGGGTTGACACTTGTATTGTAACCGTCAATGGTACTCGTGGAGGCATTTGGAAATACGAGCTTTCGAGAGAGTCCGCACAATTTGCAAGAGAATACTATCAACAAGGAGATATGGTTTTTGTTCCGATGTTTGCCGAATATCCTTTTAATGAAAGCCGTGATGCAGAAAAACCATTTTGCTTGTGCTGTGGCAGAGCGGCAGGTGCTCATGAGGCGGTTTGTCCCACTTGCGGAGTACCCTTGGTAAAAAAAGAAGAAAAAGGATAGAACAAAGAAAAAACAGTTCTCGAATTTTAAAAACGGATTTTCTGCATGAAGATCCGTTTTTTATATTGGCTTCTGCTTTTTTAAAAATGGGCTTTACAAACGCTACTTTTTGTGTTATAATAAGGTTACCACACTAATCCAATAACCATTACCGTAAGAGGGTGTATTTTACTTTGGTAAAAATGCATGCTCCCTTTTCTGCATCCTTTGCGGTATGGAAATGATTAGTGTGGTAGCTATCGGAGCCTTGCATTTTTCGTGCGCAGCTTCGGTTGCGCACTTTTTATTTTTGGTAGGAAAACTATGAAAAAAGCACTCGTCGAGCTATGGAACGGAAACAGATTCCCTTTAAGCAACCATCTAAAACAAACAGAGGAAGAAAAAAAGCTGATGGAACAGTTGGCAACCTATCATTCCGCTATGGTTGGAAAGTTGGACAACAGTGAAAAGGAAAACCTGAAAAGATTGGCAGATTGTTACAGTGAACTTCTTGCAACCGAATGTGAAAATGCATTTGTCAAAGGATTTTCCCTTGCTGTAAGGTTGATATCAGAAGCACTTACGTAAAATAATCTTTTTGACCTTTATCCAAAAAGAGGCTTCTATCTCCCCTACTATGTTGTAACATCTAAACGTTTACATTTGTTCTTCCCGCGAGATCCAAACCGCTTTGGCGGTTTGCCCTTCGGGTTTCGACTACGACCGCCCGTGTCATTCTGAGCGTAGTCGAACT
>JAGANE010000063.1 GCA_017624395.1 Clostridia bacterium | reverse complement strand
TAATCGCTTTTTTGCAGCTGTACCGCGCGCTTTCCGTTACATAAAATGCCGTGCTTTTCCAATTCCGCCCTTGCAGGGGGATAGACGGGGTTTCCCACACCGTTCCATATTTCCTCGGTGCTGGTGGCACTTGACACGACGAGAAAACGGTTGGCAATGCCGCGTTCCTCTGACATTTGCTTAAAAATGAATTCCGCCATCGGACTGCGGCAAATGTTGCCGTGGCAGACAAACATGATCTTAACAGTATCCATGTTAAAGAATTGCTACCGTGTCGTCAAAATCGCGGTATTGGCTGTGCAGATCCATCGGCTTGGCATCATCGGCGGGATAGCCGATGGGGAGCAGGGAGGTGACACGGATATTTTCGGGCAAACCAAGAGCGGCGGAAACCTCATCGGCATTGAATACGCCTACCCAGCAGGAGCCAACGCCAAGCTCCCATGCGGCAAGCATCATATGCGTGCAAACAATGGCGGCGTCGGTTTCCCCCGACGAATATCCCGGCATCCGACGGTTTTTCCAATCGCGTGTTTTGTCGTAGCCCACGACCAATACCGTGGGAGCGCCAAAGGTGCAGGGAGAAACCTTTGCCAGCGCGGCTCGTTTTTCCTCGCTTTTGACAGCATAGACCTTTTGCGGTTGGTTGTTGCAGGCGGTGGGAGCGAGACGTCCCGCCTCCAAAATGGCGTTCAGTGTTTCCACGGCAATGGCTTCCTTTTTGAAGGAACGTACCGAAAAACGCGATTTGATCAATTCAAAATAATTCATGGCTTCTCCTTTTTACAGTGACGGATGATGTTGTTCTTCTTTCTTTGTGTGCCGTCTGCGGTACTGCAAGGGCGGAAGTCCCTTAAGACGCTTGAACAGACGGCAAAAATATTGGTCGTTGTGAATGCCCACCGCTTCTCCCACCTGATAGACGGCAAGCGTGGTTTGTGTCAGCAGTCGTTCTGCTTCATCGATTCTTCTTGCGGTGATGTAATCGTTGACCGTGGATTGAAAATGCTCGTGAAAGAGCTTATAGAGGGCATTTTTGGAGAGGTGGAACCGCTCGCAAATATCCGAGACCTCCAACGGCTCTCCCAGATGCTGATCGATATAAGTGACGATCTCATTTGCCGTGTCGTCATGATGGATCATATGCTCCAGCCAAATGTATTTGGTCAGGATCTTTACCAGCTCCGAGGCACTTTCAATGCTGGAGCTTTCCACAAAGGGGATCCTTTCATAGGCTGCTTGCAGGGCGGCGGGGTCAAGACCGAGATCCATGATTCGGGGATAGATTTTGGAAAACTCTGCCACCGAATGCGGCGAGTCGCAGACCTGCCCAAAGATGATATATCCCAAAATCACACCGTTTTCGATGATGGGAACCCCCGTGTCGGAAAGTCCTGCGTGACAGACGTGCGTTTGCGACGATTTGGTGCATTTGCAATGGGAAAGCAGAGCTTTATCGGCGCTATCGCATCGGGCAAGACCCTCGGGGTTTTGTTGGATCAGCGAGCAAAAGGAGGATTGTTCCTCGGAGCGACAGATAATCAGACTACGAAAATTCGTGTCCTTGATGGCAATGCTGATGCCCGTCAGCTTTTGAAAATCCGAGATCACCTTGCTCAGCTTTTCCAAATTGTATTTGAGGATCACCGCGCACCCTCCTTTCTTATTTTGATAGGAACATTATATAATAAATTCCTGCAAAAGTCAATAGAAATGTTGTATTCTTTTTTTGCGAGGAAGAAAGTGCAATATTTTGGGAAGAATGCAACTTGCAATTTTGGGCAGAGCGTGATATAATCTTACTGTAAAAATTGTGAGAGGGTAGGGGGAATCGTTTTGGTTTACGTTGCATTGATTGTCACCGTATTATTTTTGACGGGACAAAATATTGTAAAAAAGAAATATGAGCAGATCAGCTCGTCGGGTGTTTGTTTTTTTTCGGGTATGGTCTCACTGTTTGCAATGCTGATGTTTGCGGCGGTCAACCGCAATTGGAGCTTTGAGGCAGGACTGCTTTTTCCCGCATTTTTGTTTGGTGTCAGCTATGCCTGCGCCACGGTTGGCTTTTTGCTGTCGATCAAATACGGATCCTTGGCAAACTCCTCGTTGGTTTTGGCGTATTCGTTGCTGATCCCCACGGTTTACGGGCTGATCTTTCTGGACGAGCCGATCGGCGTAACGTTGATCATCGGGCTTTTTCTTGTGGCTCTTTCTCTGTGGCTTATCAACCATCAAAAAACGGGGGAACGTATCACCTGGAAATGGGTGGTATTTGTCCTGATCGGCTTTTTTGGCAACGGTATGTGCTCTGCGGTGCAAAAGGCGGCGGCAATTTCCTATGGAGATGAAAAGATCAACCTGATCATGGTTCTCGCCCTCGGAATGTCCTCGGCAATGATGTTTGTTGCCTCTCCTTTGATGCGCGAGAGGGAGATCGCCTCGGTGACTGTAAAAAAGGGCTGGTATCTTGCTCTTGCCTGCGGTTTGATGAACGGCGTTTGCAATCTGCTTGTCATTTTTATGAACACGCGTCTGCCTGCTTCGGTCATGTTTCCCGTGCTTTCGGGAGGAAATCTTGTAACGGTATTCCTGTATTCGGTGCTGGTGCTGAAGGAGCGGTTTTCGCTCAAGCAATACGTTGGCTTTTTTGCGGGCGTGGTGTCGGTGGTGATCCTGAATTTGTAAAATCAGAGCCTGCGAGAAGAAAAGTTTTTTGATTTCTATTGACAATATTTTGTTGTTGTGTTATAATAATCGTAAGTAATATTTTGCTTACATCAATATTGATCAAAACGGAGGGTTTAACCATGAGCAGAATTAAGACCATTGAAACCAAGGATATTGCAAAGACCGTTGAAAACGGCGGCTGCGGCGAGTGCCAGACCTCTTGCCAATCGGCTTGCAAGACCTCTTGCGGCGTTGCAAATCAGCAATGCGAGAATCAGAAATAATAAAAGACTGATTTTTTCTGATACAAACGCTGTCTTTTTCAAAAAGGCAGCGTTTCGCTTTGAAAGGAGCTATTTTTATGGTACATCAGTATAAATTGAACGGATATAACATTGTCCTTGACACCTGCAGCGGCTCGGTCCATACGGTGGACGAGGTGGCGTATGACGTGATCGCCATGTACAAAAGTGCAACGCAGGAGCAGATCGTTGCCGAGATCCTGAAAAAATACGGACATCTTGACGGTGTGGACGAGCAGGAGGTGCTGGAGTGCCTTGAGGACGTCAAGGCTTTGGAGGAGAGCGGGAAGCTTTTTTCCGAGGATCAGTACGAAAAGCTTGCCTATACCTACAAAAATAACAGCAAGGTGATCAAGGCGCTTTGTCTGCACGTGGCACACACCTGCAATCTCAATTGCTCCTACTGCTTTGCAAGCCAAGGAAAGTATCAGGGTGACCGCGCAATCATGAGCTTTGAGGTGGGCAAGCAGGCGTTTGATTTTCTCATTGCCAACTCGGGCACAAGACGGAATTTGGAGGTTGATTTCTTTGGCGGCGAGCCGTTGATGAATTGGGACGTGGTCAAGCAATTGGTGGCGTACGCCCGCAGCATTGAAAAGGAGCATAACAAGAATTTCCGCTTTACCCTCACCACCAACGGGCTGCTCATTGACGACGAGGTGATTGATTTTCTCAACAAAGAGATGAGCAACGTGGTATTGAGCCTTGACGGCAGACGTGAGGTCAACGACCATTTCCGCAAGGATTATGCAGGCAAGGGGAGCTACGATACCATTGTGCCCAAGTTCCAAAAGCTGGTCGAGGCGCGCGGCGGTAAGGGATACTACGTACGCGGCACTTTTACGCATCATAACGTTGATTTTACCAACGATCTGTTCCATATGGCAGACCTCGGCTTTACCGAATTGAGCATGGAGCCCGTGGTGTGTCCGCCCGACGATCCCTATGCGCTCACCGAGGAGGATCTTCCCAAGCTCTTTGAGCAATACGAGATCCTTGCCAAGGAGATGATCAAACGCAAAAAAGAGGGCAGAGGCTTTACCTTTTATCACTATATGCTGGACCTGAAAAACGGTCCTTGCATTTACAAGCGTATCACGGGGTGCGGATCGGGAACCGAGTATATGGCAGTTACACCGTGGGGCGAGCTGTTCCCCTGCCATCAGTTTGTGGGAGATCCCAAATACAGCCTTGGCAACATTTGGGACGGTATTAAAAACGAGGCGGTTCAGGACGAGTTCCGCGCCTGCAACGCCTACGCACGCGAGGAGTGCAAGGAATGTTGGGCAAGAATGTACTGCTCGGGCGGCTGCGCGGCAAACGCTTATCATGCAACGGGGAGCATCAACGGAATCTACCAATATGGCTGTGAGCTGTTCAAAAAGCGCATCGAATGTGCTGTGATGATGCAGGTTGCAGATGCCGAAGAAGCATGAACACCCCTATTTTTGATTTTGTCAGGGCGTATGCCGATGCCGACGTTTCGCGCTTTCATATGCCGGGGCACAAGGGAAGATCTTTTCTCGGTTGTGAAGCTCTTGATATTACCGAGATCAACGGTGCCGACGTACTGTACGCCCCCGACGGCGTGATTGCCGAGAGTGAGAGCAATGCGTCTGAACTGTTTGGAACGGCACACACCTTTTATTCTGCCGAGGGCTCGTCGCTTTGCATCAAGGCGATGCTGGGGCTGGTGGCGGAGCGTCCCTTGGGAGGGAGAAAGCCGCTGATTCTGGCGGCAAGGAACGTACACAAGGCGTTTGTTTACGCCGCCGCGCTGTTGGATCTCCGCGTCGCGTGGTTGATGCCAAAGGCGGGGGAGCATTTGTGTCGCTGTACGGTGGAGCCCTCCGACGTGCGAAATGCGTTGGAATCGATGACAGAAGCACCCGATGCGGTGTATTTGACGTCTCCCGATTATCTCGGCAATCTTTGTGATATTGCGGGGATCGCGAGCGTTTGTAGGGAAAAGAGAATTCCGCTTTTGGTGGACAACGCCCACGGAGCATATCTCCGATTTTTGTCTCCCTCACAGCATCCGATCTCACTTGGAGCAACTGCATGCTGCGATTCGGCGCATAAAACACTTCCCGTGCTGACGGGCGGCGCGTATCTGCATATTTCCAAGGATGCCGATAGGGGCTTTTTGCAGGCGGCACGTGCGAGGCTTGCTCTCTTTGCATCTACAAGCCCGTCATACCTGATCCTGCAATCGTTGGATCTTTGCAACCGCTATCTTGCAAGTGATTATTCCTCGCGTTTACAGGCTTGTATTCAACGCATTGCGCAGGTAAAGGCACGGCTTGCCGCACAAGGCTTTTTTGTCGAGGTTACCGAGCCGCTCAAGCTTGTGCTTCGCGCCTCACGCTTTGGCTATACGGGCGAGGAGTTGGCAGAGCATTTGCGAGCCTATCGGATCGAGGTGGAATTTGCAGACCCGTCGTATCTGGTGCTGATGGCAACGCCCGAAACACGAGATGAGGATTTTGAGCGGTTGATTAAGGCGTTTGAAGCACTGACGCCCAAAGCGGCAAAAAAAGATTTTGATGCCAATATCTGTATATCAGCAGGAGAGTACGTGCTTTCGATCCGAGAGGCGATCCTATCTCCACGCGAGACGGTTGCACCCCGTGACGCTGTCGGACGTATTTGTGCATCTCCCACGGTCTCCTGTCCTCCTGCAGTTCCCATTGTCATCAGCGGGGAGCGTATCACCGAGGCGGCAGCACGGGCGATGCAACATTATGGGGCTTTTTTTATAGACGTTGTGAAAGAATAAAGAATGCCGTTTGCAAAACCAGCAAACGGCATTCTCTTATTCCTTTGAAAAAATATATTTTTTGTAATAGGCGAGGATCAATCGTTCTGCGGGGCGGTAGCAAAACATGACGGTCAGCACAGACGAGCAACAGAGAATGATCTCAAATACAAGATCGGCACCAAGGTATGCGATTGGGTGGATATTTAAGAATAGATAATTAAACGGTACAAACCACCAGCAATACAAAAGGCTTCCCGCCACCGCGCCCCCGACAATTGCGGCAAGAGGGGCTTTTCTCAATAGATACCCAATGAGCGTCACGGTCATCCAACCCCGCCACATGGGGAGTGTTGTGACTGGGGAGAAGGAGCCCCAAAGCATATTGTCAAGCAGGACGTGCAGCGTTATCAC
>JAGANE010000062.1 GCA_017624395.1 Clostridia bacterium | reverse complement strand
GTGCGGAATTTGCCGATTTTGATGCAGGAGCTTCGCGGCGAGCTTTGTGGTTACGATGTGCTTGCCGTGGGCTGTTCGGTCAAGCCGCGTGAGGCGGAGGGCTCGTATATGCCTTGCTTTTTGGCGGGGCAGGCGGCGGCGGAAGCATTTGCGGCACCGCTCGGTCTTCCCGTGTACGGCTTTTCACATCAGGACGGTCATATTATGGCGGCGTTGTATTCGTCGGGAGCGGCAGAATGCCTTCTTGCATCTCCTTTTGCCGCATTCCACGTGTCGGGCGGAACCACCGAGGTGCTTTACGTCACACCGCGCAGTGACGGCTTTGACATTTGCTTGATCGGAGAGACCGAGGATCTAAACGCAGGGCAGGCGATCGACCGTGTCGGCGTTGCCATGGGCTTGCAGTTTCCGTGCGGAAAGGAAATGGAGGAGCTTGCGGGTGGATTTGACGGTAAGCTCCCACGCCCTCGTATCTGTGTCAGAGATGGCAACTGCAATTTATCGGGACTTCAGAATTTAGCCGAAAAAATGTGGCGTGAGACGGGGGACACGGCCCGTGTGAGTGCATACGTGTTTGCCTTTGTTGGGGAGACCTTGCGCGCCATGACTGCCGCGATTGATGAAAAATATCCAAAGCTGCCCGTGCTTTATGCAGGGGGGGTGATGAGCAACCGTCGTATTCAAACGATGCTTGCCGCAAGAGAGAATACCTATTTTGCCGAGCCGCAGTTTTCTGCCGATAACGCGGCGGGAACGGCTCTGCTTTGCCGAAAACGGTTTTTGAATTTGTAAGAGGGGAGGACTCCGCATGGAAAAAAACAAGACGTTTCTTTCGGTGTCACAGCTGAATGAGTATCTTCGTCTGTTGATGGACGGTGACCGCGTGCTGTCAAGCGTATGGATCCGTGGGGAGATCTCCAATTTTAAATATTACGCTTCGTCGGGACACTTGTATTTTACCTTAAAGGATCCCGAGGGGCAATTGAAGTCTGTCATGTTCCGCACCTATGCACAGCGTCTCTCCTTCCGTCCCGAGGACGGGCTCAAGGTGCTGGCGCACGGAAGGGTTTCGGTCTATTCGCAAAGCGGACAGTATCAGCTTTACGTTGACGAAATGCAGCCCGACGGTGCAGGCGCGTTGGCTCTGCAATATGAGCAGCTGCGCCGTAAGCTGGAGGCGGAGGGCTTGTTTGACGAAACAAGAAAACAGCCCTTGCCCCCCATGCCAAAGCGGATCGGTGTCATTACCTCGCCAAGCGGTGCGGCGGTACACGACATTCGCAATATCCTTGCACGCCGCTTTCCGTGTGCCGAGATGATTCTTTTTCCGTCGGCGGTGCAGGGGGCAGAGGCACCCGAGCAGCTTCGGCTCGGCATTGAATTTTTTAGCATGACAAAAATGTGTGATGTGATTATCATTGGTCGCGGCGGAGGCTCTGCCGAGGATCTTTGGGCGTTTAACGACGAGATGCTTGCACGTGCCATTGCCGCCTGCCCGATTCCCGTGATCTCCGCAGTGGGGCATGAGAGTGATTTTACCATTTGTGATTTTGTTGCCGACCGCCGCGCTCCCACGCCGTCTGCTGCAGCCGAGCTTGCCGTGCCCGATCGCACCGAGCTTGCCGCATCCTTGGGAATGACGTTTGCCCGTATCAACGCATTGGTCGCAGGGCGTATCACGCAGGAAAAGCGTGTGGTCTCCCAAATTGCATCGTCCCCGTATTTCCGCCGTCCCGAAATGATCCTTGACGGCTTTCGTCAAAGGCTTTTGCAGGCGGAGCGGCGCATTGGTGACGCGACAGAGAAAAAATTGGAGCGTTGCGATGCACGACTTTCCAATATTGCCGCAAGGCTGGAGGCAATGAGCCCGCTTTCGGTGCTGTCGCGCGGATATGCCGCTGTTGCAAGAGAGGGAAAAACCTTGACGCGTGCCGCACAGATTTTTGACGGAGACACCTTGGAGCTTCGGTTTGCCGACGGTTCGGTGCGTGCCGTAGCGAGAAAAGAGAAAGGAAACATGGAATATGGCAACGAAAAAAATGACCTTTGAGGCGGCATTGGCACGTCTTGAGGAAATCCTTGCAATTCTGGAGCGCGGAGACGCCGAGCTGGATGCCCTGTTAAAGCTTTATGAGGAGGGCGTGGGCTTGCTTCGCGTTTGCAATGAACGCTTGGAGACGGCGGAGCAGACCGTAAAAATGCTGCAATTACAGCCCGACGGGGGAGTTGCCCTCGTAGATTTTAAGGGCACGGAGGAATAAAAATGACTGAGGAAGTATTAGAGCTTTTGATGCACCGCGATGCGCGGATCACAGAAGAAGCCTTAAAGCAATATTATACCGAGGACGACGATTTGCGCGTGCTCTTGGATTCCGAGCGTTATAGCCTGTTTGCGGGAGGAAAGCGCATCCGTCCCGTGCTGACGCTTGAGTTTTGCCGTATGCTGGGCGGCGAGGAGGAGGCGGCATTGCCGTTTGCCTGCGCTGTGGAGATGATCCACACCTATTCGCTGATCCATGACGATCTGCC